>JBAVHJ010000098.1:0-6867 GCA_049685715.1 Terriglobia bacterium
CAAATGCTGAATTGCGATCACGCTCAATCGCTCCGCCGGATGCGCCGGAATGTTATTGAAGATGTCGGTGAGCCGCCACATCCGCTTCGCCAGTTCCGGCTCGGCCAGGATCCAGCCGCAACGGAGACCACTCAGTCCATAGGCTTTAGTCAGGCTGCTGGTGACAATGAATTGGTTTCCGAGATGAAAAGAGGATCGTGGGGACACTCTCGACCCTGAAGGAGGACTCAATTCAAGCGACTCTTCCTGCTTGAACAAGGTCTCGAGATAAACCTCATCCACCAGGACATGGGTACCCGCCTCTCGTGCAACCTCGCCCAACTGCTTGAGCGAGGTCTCATCGATCAGCACACTACTAGGATTATGAAGGTTCGTGAGAACGATCAGCCGGGTGCGCCCCGTGACCTGACGCCGCACCTCTTCCAGATCAAAGCCAAATCCATCTTCGAAGCGCCGGCTGAACCGCTTGATCTTCGCCCCCAGGTACCGGGCGAGGGCAAGAATCGGTTCATACGCCGGATGCTCGATGAGGACTTCATCACCGGGCTCAACGACCGCGGCCATCGCCAGATGATTGGCCATCGAAGTGCCGACGGCCGCGACCACGCACTCTGGAGGCACCTGAGATCTCGCCGCGAGGGCCTGCTGTAGTGGCTCGTATCCGTACCAACTCGGCCCGCTCAACTCAATCTCTTCAAGGGTCACACCGAGATCACGGATCGGAAAATGTCGCACCCCGCTGTTGGCCAAGTTATATCGTGACTGGGAGCGCGTTTTTGCCCACACCATGTAATCTGAAGTTGTCTGACTCCGTGGAATGCCCATCCCTTTTGCCTCGACCCCCGTAGAGATCACCCACCGGGATCGCCTCCCGGCTACCGTTATTGCTGGTTTGCCCGTCCCCTCGTCCTCCATCGCCAGAAAAAGTATACCGGGAGACCAGCCATCATGATGCCCAGCGCAATAGCACTGTTCCCCGGATACTTGTAGACCGTGTTGATGACTATGAACACACACACCGCAACAAACAAGGCAGTGGTGACCGGATGCCCGGGAATGTTGTACTTCGAGACGCGGGAAACCTGGGTTTCTCCATCCCGGCGCCGCAATACAAAAACACAGCTCGCAGACAAGCCAAAAAACACCCAATCCGCCGAAACCACGTAGTTCAAAATCTGCTCGTATCGTCCCGAGAGGGCAATGAGGATCGCACACACTCCCTGCAATGCGATCGCAACGACGGGAACACGCGTCCGTGGATGCAACCAGGCCACACTTCGAAAGAACAATCCATCTTCTGCCATTGCGAAATACACGCGGGGAGCGGTGAGAATCCCCTGACTTAAGAAACCGAGGGTCGAAATCGCGATTCCGGCTGCAATGAGGCGTCCTCCGAGATTGCCTAACGCCGCCATCATCACTGCACTGGCTGGCGCCGTTGTGATCGCGAGGCCGGAGGGGCCCAGCACACGAACACACACGAAATTCACCGCCAGATAAAGCACGATCACGCCCCCGACACCAATGAACAGCCCGCGAGGCAGATTCTTTCGCGGCTCACGCACTTCCTCGGCAATGAAGCATGCCGTCTGCCAACCGCCGTAAGCAAACAAAACGGGCACCATCGCGGCTCCTACGGCACTCAATAAATCCAAGGAAACGGGGCGGTCGAGCAGAGGACCCGCCAAGGCTAGGGGAGCCATCGCTCCGGACTTTCCCGTCAACAGCAGGCCACACGCCACCAGTGCGGCAATCGCCACAATCTTCAATCCCATGAGAACGCTCTGCGTGGTACTGCCGGCCTTGACCCCGAAGCAATTGATCACCGTCAATCCAGCGAGAGCCAGTGTCGCGATGAGCCCATCAGCGAGAGGGATATGTGTGAGTTCCACAAAATAGCGTGCAAAGGTAATGGCGACCGCCGCCATGCCGCCGGTCTGGGTGACCAGCAACAATCCCCACCCATAAATGAACGCGACCACAGGATGATAGGCCTCGCGGATGTAAGCATACTGTCCGCCCACCCTGGGCCGCCGCGCCGCCAACTCGGCATAGACAAAGGCCCCGAGGAGGGCAATCATTCCCCCCATCACCCAAACCGCCAGAATCAGGAAGGGCGTGTGCACTTGACGTGCAACGACGTAGGGGTTCATGAAAATGCTGGAGCCGACAATGCCCCCCATGACAATCATGGTGGCGTCGAACAGTCCCAATCGACTGGCCAGCCCAGCAGTCGATTCAATGGATGGAGGGAGGTCTTTTACCATGAGGGAACCCAGGGTTCAATTCTCGATCCCGCGTGCGACTACTTTGCGACTGCTTCTGAAACGGATGCGCTCGGTATTGAACCGACCCTCAGGATTCAATGACCCCTTGCTATGGACGCGAAAATCCAGTGACAGAAAAGCCTGTCGAATGGGGAGCCACTTCACCTTACGGTTTGGCCGCGTCCGACTTGGCGGGCGGAAATGCTTGGCCTTTGCGAGGGAGCTCGATCATTTCTCCCATTTCTCAAAGCTGGGATCCGGGATTTGTCATGCGAGCATACCCGAAGCAATGATCATCTGAGCGGAGCTGTCGCCCGTGAGCGCACTGAGGGACCTGCTCCGGCCATCCCGATCCGGAACGGCTCATGCAGTTCTCTGCTTGATAAAAGTCCCGTTGCGGAACTCGTCAAACGCGACCTCCAGTTCCTCTTGAGAGTTCATGACGATGGGGCCATACCAAGCAACAGGTTCCCCGATCGGTTTTCCTGACACCAGGAGGAAGCGAACCGGATCCTCTTCAGTAGAAACGACTATTTCGTTTCCCTCGCCGAACAGGACCAGACTCCCATCCGTCACGAAGGGACTCCGTTGGATGTCGAAGTAATTCTCTCCTTCAACCTCGTAGGTAAAGGGGTTCTTTTGCCGGCAGAAACAGCCCTTTCCCCCGATGACATAGGCGAACACCGTATACTTCGGTGGAGTGGGGTGAATAAACTCAGAATGAGCGGAGACAGTCACATCCAGGTATTCCGGATCAGTCACGATATCCCGAACAGGCCCCTTCGTCCCGCTGACATCGCCACAAATAATCTTGATTTTTGTTCCGTCGCTCGTTATGACTTCGGGAATCTGATTGCTCTTCACATCACGGTAACGAGGGTCCATCATCTTTTGAGCCGCCGGGAGATTGGCCCAGAGCTGAAAGCCCCCCATGTGCCCGGAGTCATCTCCCCTGGGCATTTCCTGGTGGATAATGCCGCTTCCTGCGGTCATCCACTGCACATCGCCGGAGCCGATCAAGCCTTTGTTCCCCATACTGTCGGCGTGCTCGACATCACCACGAAGGACATAGGTGATTGTCTCCATTCCCCGATGGGGATGCGAGGGGAAGCCCTTGATGTAAGCCCTGGGATCGTCGGAACGAAAATCGTCAAGCAGGAGAAAAGGGTCGAACAGAGGAACCTCACTGAAACCAAAAGCCCGTTTCAAGCGGACACCGGCTCCCTCGAGGGTTGGTCTGCTCCTGATGACCTTCCGGATCTTCCGGTCCTTCTCCATCTCCATCCTCCCGTCTTCAAATGCAACCCTGCGCTTCCTTAGATTTGCCGGAAATGCGCTGATGATCAAATTTGGGAGTTCCGGTGAGCTGCCACAGTGAATCACCAGGATTCTCCAAAAAACTTCCCTGAACGGCTTCGGGTCAATGCGGACTTCATGCGCCTTGTTCTTTCGTCGCCGGCTTCCACGATTCTACGTACCCTTTTCCCTTTCTGATCTTCGCGATATATGAAATCTGGCCCACGTGCAAGTCAAGATGGGTCATCGTCTGATAAATTGCACTCAAGAGGGATTCATCAAATCCCTGGATTCTCCGGCCCTGCAAGAGTTGCGCAGGGTCCACCCGGGAGTAGGTTTCGACGACCTGCTCCAAGACATCGTTGAGCCGTTTTTGGAGCACTGCCTTCGACGTCTTCTCTTCCATGCGGAATTCCCGGGCACGATCCCGGATGTCCGGCTCGCCGCCCACTCCGGAGAGGATCCATTGACGCAGGTTTCCGAGTAGATGCTGGATGATCACCCCAATGCTATTGGATTCTGATCCGGGTGTCCACCAGATGTCGTCATCCTCCAGTTGTCCGAGACATTGGTTAATCCGGTCGCGCGCATTGATGGCACGGTTCTTGGACTCCTCAAGAAAAGCCAATGCGAATTCGCGATTCATATCTGATCCTTTCCAATCGATTATAAATCCAGCCGCTCCGCGAGAATGTTTACAGGGGCGTCTCGAGCTCCCACCGCCCTGACCCGTGATTCCAGGGCGTGTTCAGCAAAGTCGCTTTCCTGGCTGGCGTCCGATTTGGCCGCCCGATCCCGCGTCTTGTGATTCTTAGGTAGTTTGCCTGTGGAGGCCATCCCGCCGCAACTGCTTTCTGACTCCGAGGCGCCGGTGGACGCCTCTGCCGGCTCAAAGGAGATTGCCGAGGGAGGGCTTGCCCAGCTCCAAGGGATGTTCTTTGCAGGAAAGAATTTTCGGTCACAAAGTAACATTTTTGGAAAGATTTTGCTTCAAGATGGCGGTCGGAAATGGGAGGGACCAACCTCCTCTTGTTTGACAAGCTCATAGGAGTGGATGGTGATGAATAAAAGAAGGTTGTTAGTGGTGGATGAAGAGAGGGAAAGCGGTAGGCAGCTCTCTGAGACACTTCCTCCCGAATATGAAGTCATGACAGCCCAGTCGGGCGAGGAAGCGATTAAGAAGGCCATCCTGGAGCGTCCCAATTGTATCTTGTTGGAGATGATGATGCCTCAGATGGGTGGTTTTATGCTGTGTGAGGTTCTGAAATCACTCAAACAGACCAAGCTGACCCCAATCATTCTTATGAGCGCGAAACCCCGAGAGGCGTTGTGGCCAACGGTGCAGAAGATTGGTTTCTCCGAATACATCGAAAAGCCGTTTAGAATTGAGCAAATATCTGAATCGCTCAGGCGCACGTTGGACGTATCTCCCGGCGAACGACGGCGGGCACCTCGTCTTCCGCTGAGAATCCCTCTCATGGTGCGCGGAAGGGATGGGCTGGGCAACCGATTTGAAGTTTGCACTGAAACCGAAAATGTCAGCCGTTTTGGGGCTTTGATTCATCTGCCCGTTCGAGTCCCGGTGAGCGAGCACGTCGAGATTCACCGGGCGTCCATGCCCATGGCCCATGGTTTTGCGATACTTGCCCAAGCTCGTGTGGCCCGGAATGGACCAGTTTTCGCCGACGGTCCTTACTATCACGGGTTGGAGTTTTCTCATCCTTCATCCGAATGGGTTGTGATCCAATAGGCCTTTCCTGAGATCCTCGTTTACCCGCCTCACATCACCTCTCCGTGGAATTGACTGGGGTTCCTCTGGATGTAGATTCCTTTCTTCACCCGAACAGCCACAGGCAAAGAAGAAGATCCTGAGATTCGACCGTCTTGCTAGATTCAGGCAAAATGAATTAGAATGCCGTTAGCTTGAAGTGCCTGATTCTTTTGAACTCAATGCCCCAGTCCCCGCTTTGGTGAGGGGTTTGCCGGAGACTCATATGCCCCCTGATGCCATGCCTCGCTGTGAATTTGAGGCTCTCAATCTGGTTTTGCGCCTTGAAACGGTTATTCCCGCTGAGCTCGATGAGGTTTCACCGGTGGTGGACCGGGTGATGGATCTCGCGCGTCAGATGAAATGCGCTGCCGGGAAGGAATTGGAAGTGGAGACTGCATTGCGCGAGGCGCTGGCCAATGCCATTGTTCACGGGTGTAAGAATGACCCCAGTAAGAAGGTTCAGTTCTGCGTCGCCTGCGATGAAGCACGTGGAATGTTGATCATAGTACGCAGCCCGGGAGAGGGATTCGATCCGGCATCGATTCCCAACCCGACTATTGGACAAAACGTCTATTCCACCCACGGGCGTGGAATATTCCTGATCAATCAATTGATGGATGAAGTGAAGTTCAAAGATGGCGGCACGGAAATCTTCATGAGGATCAAGTGAGCGCCGACCTTGAGAAAGGCGCTCTCGCTCGGAAGGATCTCCGGGGCGCAAGGCCCCGGGTGCGGCGAAACATCAGATGACCATGGCGGACACCGGACCGCTTCTGGAGGGATTTGATTTACCCGGGCGATTCCCGGTCTTAATTCATCCCGCTTCCTGTGCGATAAACAGGCTCTCTGCAAAAGGCCATTCGGCATCCACCCACTGGCCTACGCATTTAAAACCACACCGCTCGGCCATCGAAACAACTTCGTCCGTCGCATACTTATGACAACTCTCCGTCCAAATGGTTTCGTCTGCCCGTAATTTCACTTCAAAATTCGCCTTGGAAATCACGACCGTCTGCTCCACCAGCGATCGCAGGTGCATTTCGACGCGACGTTGAGCGGCCTTGTAACGTGCCTCATGCCGAAATTGCCTTAAGTCGAAATTCGCTTCGAGCTCGCGATTAATTCGGGCCAGCAAATTCAGGTTGAAGGCTGCCGTCACTCCGAGGGGGTCATCATAGGCCGAGGCCAGTTGGGGAACGGGTTTCTCCAGATCCGTTCCCAACAAAAGCCCGTCACCCGGAATTAACACTCTCCGGACCTCCCTGAGAAATTGCTCTCCGGGCAGCCGGTCGAAGTTTCCGATGGTACTCCCCAGGAACAGCACGAGAACATGTTCCCCCAGCCGGCGACGCGCCGCCACGTCGAGCAAGCCGTCCAGATAAGGCCGCTCAACGCCCACAATGCTCAGCGCACTAATCTGCCCAAGTTCCTGGCGGCATCGGGCCAGTGCCGAATGGGAAATTTCAATCGGGTAGTAGGCCGTTGCCTGACGGCGGGAGAGGGCTTCGAGGATCCAACGGGTCTTCTTTCCGC
>JBAVHJ010000099.1:0-6488 GCA_049685715.1 Terriglobia bacterium
ACCAAAGGTAAACCAAGAGTTTGAACTTCATTGAAGACTCCTCAGACAAAAACGGGATTTTGCATGCCCCCGTGAATTTGAATTTTCGCAATTCAGACTTGTTCGCTGGAAAGATCGATACATGTCAGCCCTTCCAATCATTTTGGTACCGGGGTTGAGAGCATGTAGACCGCGAAGGACGCCAGCCAGTGTTCGCCGGCGTAGTCGCCGCTAGCCACATGAGCCAGCGCATCCTGGGCGTGGCGGTTCGCCGATGCGGAGAGGATTTTACGAGCCGGATCCCTCGCCGGCAAACCGGAAGCGATACTTCGCATGCACCATGCCCGGCTGAGGTTGAGACCGTCGAGGTGAACGAGTTTGGGATCCGTGCGATCCGTGACCGTGGCGGGGTTGAACAACCCCCGGGGTTCGCCGCGCGCCACCCCGGGCAGAAACCGGTGAAACCACTGTTGAAACTCGGCCGGCTTCATGACTCGCCGCATCAGATCTGCTTCCATCAAGGCAGGCGAGAAGAAATCTTCTCCCCCCGGTTCCCAGGAGGCAGGGTAGTTCACATCCGCCCCGAAGTAGGTTCTGCTGCGTTCCCCAATCAGATCCTCCAGCTTTCGATCACCTTCTTTGCGGGCGTAGTCGAGGGCGAACGCCAATCCAAACGCTGTATTGGGATGAACGCCAGTTCGAATCGGATAAGTCTGCTTCGGGAGAAAATTCATGGTTCGTTTCGCCAGGGCATCCGCCAGGGGACGCAAATCCCTGGACCATAGTTTCCCGTCCGGATCATCCCAGTCGTGAAGCTCTTCAGCCAGTTTCAGAAGCCACGCCCAGCCATAGGTTCGCTCGAACGATTGCCGGTTGGGCTGATCCAGGTAGGCTGTCTCAACCAGGATATTCTCCGCCGTGAGATTTTGATTCATGGCTGCCCGAATCTCCTTCGCCTCGGGCAGTTGTGGAAAAAGCCGGAGCAGATGCGCCAACATCCAGTGTCCGTGGACGGAGGAGTGCCAATCAAAGCATCCATAAAAGGTGGGATGGAGCGAGTGGGGATTTCGCACTTCGGTACTGTCATTGATAACGTGATCCGGCTTGTTGGGATACTCCTTGGTGACGCACTTGAGAGCAAGCTGTGCGAAATGAGAGGCCTCTGCCTGACTGAGCGACACGGGACCGTCCTTTGTACCGGGGTGTGTTGTTTGGGTCATGGTCCGGGAGGAGCTCAACAGGAACAAGATCAGCATCAAAAACAAAATCCTGGAATCGATAGGAGGCAATCGGCTCTCCCTCTTCAATGAGACGTATTGAAGTTCGAAGAAAACAAAGCTTGGCGAGAAGACAAGTGCGGAGTATACCCCCGCAAATCGGAGCGGGCAAGATGGGGATCTCGTGGGAGACCGCAGCCCGAAGACAAGAATGATAACGGAAGGAAGGAAAATCTGAGGTGAGCCAGGATGCCAGAGGAAGAGATAAAATCCAGAATAGGCGCGCCTCTTAAAGGACTGCGTTGAAGAGGTACCCCACCAGAAGAATGCCGAAGGCCACCACTCCCACAAAAGCGGCGATCAGTCGAGGCTTGAGAACCTTGCGGAGGATAATGATCTCCGGCAGAGAAAGGGCAATGACTGACATCATGAAGGCCAGCACTGTTCCCAAAGCGGCGCCTTTTTCCATCAGGGCGTGCACCACCGGTATGATTCCAGCGGCATTGGAGTACATGGGAACCCCGAGAATCACCGCAACGGGGACGGCCCACCAGACTTCTTTGCCCATGAAGGACGCCAGGACACCGGTCGGAACATAGCCGTGAATCCCGGCTCCGACGGCAATGCCCACCAACACGTAGGGCCACACTCTACCCACAATCTCTTTGACGGCGCCCGCGCCGAGGCGCACCCGCTCGGCAAGGGCAGGAGCTGCTTCCAGCTCCTCACTCCTCCCCACCTGGACGGTGAGCACCCAGGACTCGAGATGTCGTTCCATCCGTAGTTTTCCAATGACCCAGCCCGCCATGACGGCAATCAACAATCCCGTCGACAGATAGAGCAGAGCGACCTTCCAGCCGAACATCCCGAAAAGCAATACCAAAGCGACTTCGTTGACCATGGGAGCAGAAATGAGAAAAGAAAAGGTGATCCCCAGGGGCACGCCCGCTTCTACAAACCCCAGAAATAGAGGAACGGCCGAACAGGAGCAAAAAGGGGTCACCACTCCCAGTGCCGCCGCCAGTCCATTCCCGGCCAGTTCGCGCTTCCCGGCGAGCGCCCGCCGTGTTCGCTCCGGCGTAAAAAAGGACCGCACGATGGCAACGCCGAATACAACCAGCACCAGGAGCATCAGCACCTTCGGCGTTTCGAAGAGGAAGAAATTCACACTGCTGCCGAGGTGTGATGAGGGCGTGAGATTCAACACGCGAAAGGTGAGAAAATCTGTCGCGGGTCGAAGAAACCAATAAATCGCGCCCCAGATGAAGAGGGCCACGCCAAGGCGAAGAACCAGTGACAGGGGGAGCGGCCGGTTTCCTCTCTCGGTCACGGGAGAGACCAGGGCGGCATTCTCTGGGTTGTTCGTGTTCATGCCTCAGTTCCCATAGGCCGACTTCAATAGCCTCTCCGCCTCTGAAGGGTTGAGGACGCGTCCATGGCTTACCACCTCACCGTCCACCACGAGGGCCGGTGTCGATAGGATTCCATACTTCACGATCTCAACGATGTCGGTCACTTTCTCGATGGTAGCCGGCAGCTTCAGTTCAGCCACGGCCAACTCGACATTATGGGCAAGTTCCTTACATTTGATACAGCCCGATCCAAGGATTTTTATGTTCATTAAGATTCCCTCACACTGATGTTTTTCCTGAAACAATTAAGGAAAGAAAAGACCAAATACGCGCAAAAAGATCATCCCGGGTAACACAAAAGGCGTTCAGCTTCTGTTCCTCGTCCCCCTCTATCGCCGCGGGATCAGGCATCGGCCAATGGAGTCGCTGCCGTCCGCCCGCGAAGACAGGACAGCTTTCATTCGCCCGATCACACACCGTAATGACAAAGTCAAACGGTTGGCCATGGAAGAGGCCCATGGATTTCGATTGCTGCTCCGAGATATCAATGCCGACCTCCGCCATGACCTGAACCGCGAGAGGGTGAAGTCCCTTGGGATGGGTGCCGGCGCTGAAGACCTCGACCTTGTCCTCACCCACATGCCGCAGAATCCCCTCGGCCATCTGGCTCCGCGCGGAATTTCCGGTGCACAAAAATAAGATACGGGTTGTCATAGGCAATGAATCTCATCCAGCCATTTGGATCGATCGCGGGGACTGCGTAGCGCCTTCAGATTGCCTGGTCCCCGATGTCTCAAAGCCGACGTCACGCCGATCCCGGCATGCCGGGGGATGGGCCCTTTAAAGTTCGCTTCCTCGGGAGACTACAAGTGTAAGGTCGCGACGGCAGATCAGGGAAGCAAACCCGGGGGCCCTGCCACATCAGTGTGAAAAAGCCCTGGGCAGTGAATCCGGCATGATGATTTGGAACGTTTTACAGCGACCCTGCTGCACGGCCTGCCGCAGTTTCTTCTTGTCGGCGGCAAACTCTTCAGCGGAGTCGACAACCTCCTTGAGTGCCCGGACGATGGAGCGGTGATTTGAATCGCCCGGCCTGGTCAGGGAATACAAGATCCATAGTCCTTCGCGGCGGTCTTCTATCAGTCCGGCGTTTTTCAGGACTGAGAGATGACGCGAAATCCGTGCTTGGGGGCAACCCAACACGGTCTCCATATCGCAAACACAGATTTCCCCGGCTTCGATCAGGAGGTGAAGAATCCTTAGCCGGGTCTCATCTGTCAGGGCCTTGAAGGTTCTCGTGATTCGTTTCATTGGTCGCTCCATATATTCATATATACGAATATATAAAATCAACACTTTTGTCAACCTGTCTCTGAGTTAAGCTCCCCTTAGCGCTTTCTGCCTCAGCATTGTGGCCCCCCGGAAAAACTCTTAACCAAAGATATAGCGAGCTGTCATCAAGGTTTAACATCCTGCCGTAACAATCCACCCAGATGTGGACACTGCACTTGCCTCCATGTCATGCGAGGTGTGGACGTGATCTTCGTGCTTCTTTTCTTGCTCCTGGTTGCCTTAGCCGCGATTATCTATTGGATGATGACCAGCACAAGACCTGATAGCAGTCTTATTTTCTTCCTGATCCTACTCAAGAACTTCCCGAAAGAGTAGCGACGGCATAGAAGCGGAGCAGAGCCGGTTCATGGGGCACCCTTAATTCACCTCGGATCTGATGAGAAATCACCTGTCCAGTCTCAGGCCGGGATAGATTTCAAAGGGGAGGTTACAAAGATGGACATTAGAGGGCAGATCGTCGATACGGCCAGAAGAATCGCCATCCTTCTCAATGACCAAGGGACACAGACCCTCCCCCAACTGAAAAGACAGCTGAACGAGTCCAGTGAGATCGTGCATCTGGCTCTCGGATGGCTCGCCCGGGACGACAAGATTGAGATTCGGCGCGACCTTAAAGGATGCCAGATCCGCTGGAAATCCCTGAATTATGGTCGCGGTCTCCCTCTTCCACGCCGTCATGACCCGGTGAACGATCCGACTGAGGTGAGGGGGCAAGAGACTTGACTGTCGCTTCGTCTCCGATTCGACTGTCTCGGATTCTTCACGGCCCTTCCCGGCACCCAGGCTTTGGGCTTTTTCCTTTGGCATTCCTCCCTTCTTTTCAACCAATCTTAAAACCGTTGTTACACATCCTTAACACAGCCCGACTAAATTGCTGTTCGAAATCCATGTCATCCGTTAACTCAGACCAGGCTTCAGAACATCACCTTTCACTGCTCCACTCAAACTTAATCGACTAAGGAGAACCTTGATGAGGCACAACAACCGCACCCTGGCAGTCACACTCTTCCTTTTGGCGTCTCTTGCCTGGCCGGCGCCGGCTCAACCCGCAGGCGGGGCGCCGCCACCCAAGGAGAAACGGGGGTCCGCCGCAGGGGTCAGGAAGGCTCAAAAGGAGCAAGCTCCCACGGCGTCGTCACAGGAAACTGAAAACCTGAAGGCCTCCATGGAAAAGCAGAATCGGATCATCGAGGAGCTCAATCAATCGATGAATCAGATGCGAACTCAGATGCAGCAGCAGATGAACGAGATCCAGAGCCTGAAATCCGGCCTGGATCAATCCCGTGCTACCGCCGACGAGGCGAACCGAAAAGCGGCGGAATTGGCTTCCCTGCCCGACCAAGTCAAATCGATCGAGACCAACACAGCGAACATCAGCAAGAATTTCACCGAAGTAAAGAAATCGGCCGATGACGCCAAGAAAACATCGGAAGGCATTGCCAAGAATTTGAACGGATTCCGTTTCAGCGGCGATTTCCGTTTGCGGTTCGACTCCATCTTGCGTTCCTCCAACCAGAGCGATGCGGCGGCCCTGGTGAAGACCGGTGCCGTCCAGAACGCCCGGGCACGCTATCGCCTTCGATTGGGTGTTGATAAGAGCATCGATAAGTATGTCGACTTCCATATGCAACTCTCCACCGGGCCGATTAACAATCCCTTGACCCTGGACCAGGACTTTACCTCGACAACCACGCGCCATCCTTTCTTTATCTCGGAGGCGTGGGCTGATGTGCACAACGAGGCGAAGACACTTTCGATTCAGGGGGGGAAAGTTCAGGAAGTGTTTGCAGATAATTCAAGGTTTCTGTTTGATGATGATGTTCGCTTCAACGGGTTCAACGAAAAGTACGTCCACAGCTTTGCGGACGGCGGGGCGCTCAAGGCCATTGAGTTTCGTGCCGGTCAATACATTTTCACAAATCCCAACACCGCGATCGTAACTGCTGGGTCGGTCCTGCAGTCAGCAGGAGCTGCATTGGGCTCCATCGGGCGCGCCTCACAAATGTTCCATGAAGGGCTGGTTCTGAAGGGGAAAATCTCAGATAACCTGAGCCATGAATTCGTAGTGGACGATCAGTACTTTCGCAATCCGAATCAAATTGCCCTGGCCTCCACGGCCAATGGATTCCCTGTCCTCGTGAATGGCGGATTGGGTCTTGCCCTCTCCGGGGCGATCACCAATGGGACAGGCAGTGGCACGACGACTGCGGGGGGCGCTATTTTCACTGCGCCGGATTTTAACATCATCCGGCTCGGGTACAGGATGGACTGGAAGGCACTCGCGTCTCACCCGAAGCTTCCGGTCACCTGGAATGTTCAAGTGGCGCGCAATACAGGAGCGGATTTCCTGCGGGACGCCTTTCTGACCTCTCTTTCCATCGGGCAATCCAAGGACGCTGGGGACGTGAGATTCCTATACATCTGGTCGATCAAAGATGCCAATTCGCTAATCTCGCAAGTGACTGACGATGATCTGGGCACCGGGACCGGGACGAACATTGCAACTCATCATTTCCGCTTGGACTACACCATCCGCAAAGGGTTGGTTCTCCAAAACCTGATCTTCTTTCAGAATGAGCGGCGTCCC
>JBAVHJ010000100.1:0-2253 GCA_049685715.1 Terriglobia bacterium
GACAGAGAAACATCACAAATTTTCGACGTTGATGAGAACAAGGAACCGGTCCCTGATTTTTCGAGCTTCCCATTATAGTCGAGAGGCAGTCATTCCCTAATATTTTCCCATGGGCCTCCCCGATTTCACCATTGAAGTGGCGCTTCCCGTCCCCTTTCGACACTCCTTCACCTATGAAGTTCCACAGTCCTTGCGTCCGCAGGTCAACTTTGGGTCGCGGGTGATTGTCCCGTTTCACAAACGCCGCCTGGTGGGGGTCGTGACGGCAATCAAAGGAAAGCCAGCCGAGGCAGCGGAGTTTGATATCAAGCCCATTCTCGAAGTGCTTGAGGGGGGATCCGTTCTTACAACCAACCTGTATGAACTTTGCCTTTGGGTTGCCGATTACTACTTCGCACCCATCGGTGAAGTACTGCGGGCGGCATGCCCGCTGGCTTTCACGAGCTCAACACGTCAGTTTATCGAGTTGACAGTCAAGGGAACCCAGAGAATCGAATCCCTCGAACAATCCGGACGAACGGGAGCGCTCTTCAATGAGGAAGCGGAAGAACCCCCCGACCTGCAGCTCTTGCGGGCAGTAGCCGGAAAAGGACTGATGGACCGCCGCAGATTGCTGCAGAAGTTCGCTGGGGCGCCCTGGGATGACGTCTACAATCGGCTGAGGGCGAGCGGCGAGATCCGCGTTTCCAGTGAAAGATTCAAATCTGCCGTGAAAGGAAAGGAAGGATGGTATTGTCGTCTGTCTTCGGCGGCAGCGGATGAGGATTCTCATCGGCGCTTGTCGCCAGGACAGCGCAAAATCCTCGAATACCTGAACCCACAGCAGGCGGCGGTCCCCTTAAACGAATTGGTCTTGCGGGCGGGTGTCTCCACTCCTACGATCCGCACACTCGCCAAACGAGATCTTGTCGTCCTCGAGCGGAGGCACGTCGATCGGACCCCGCTGGAACTTGTTGCACCGGGGAGCGATGGCCGCAGTGTCCGCTCTCAAACGCCCCCTTTGGAACTTAATGCCGATCAGAAGAGAGCACTCAGGATCATCGAGGAAGCGATCGGCCGCCGTAGTTTCAGCACCGTCCTGCTGTATGGCGTGACCGCCAGCGGCAAAACCGAAGTTTACCTTCGCGCCATCGAGCGGGTGCTCGCCGAAGGCGGAACCGCACTGATGCTCGTCCCGGAGATTGCATTGACCCCGGGCACCTCATCCACCTTTGCGGCACGCTTTCCAAACAAGGTGGCGATTCTCCACAGCGCACTTTCAGAAGGTGAACGGTACGACGAATGGTGGAGGATCAAGAACGGAGAGGCGAGGGTGGTCATCGGGACCCGCTCAGCGGTGTTTGCTCCCCTCGAAAACCTGCGGTTGGTAGTGGTCGATGAAGAACATGACGGCTCTTACAAGCAGCAGGAATCGCCGCGATATCACGGTCGCGATGTGGCCGTGGTCCGCGCGAAGATGTCTCAGGCGATTGTCCTGCTCGGCTCAGCCACCCCCTCCATGGAGAGTTTCTACAACTCCCAGCGCGGGAAGTATCAACTGATTGCTTTGAAGCATCGTGTGGAATCGCGCGAACTGGCCCAGGTCAAGGTTGTGGACATGCGAACGGAGTTTAAGGAGTCCAAGAAAAACGAGATGCTCTCTCGCGACCTGCTGGCTGCGATCGAGGCGCGTCTCCGGGCCAATGAGCAGGTTCTGGTGTTGCTGAATCGGCGGGGATTTTCCTCGTTCGTGCTTTGCCGGTCCTGCGGATCCACCCGCCAGTGCCCCAACTGCTCCATCACCATGACCTATCACAAGCGCCGCCACATCCTGCTGTGTCATTACTGTGCGGCAGTGGCCGCGGTCCCCAAGAAGTGCTGGCAGTGCGAAAGCGAGCACCTCTATTTCGTCGGTGGAGGAACGGAGCAGATCGAGGAAAAGCTGCGGGGCGCTTTTCCCCCCGCGCGTATTGCGCGACTGGACCGGGATACTGCACAGGGGCGTGGCAGCTACCATCGAATCCTGGGCGAATTCAGTGAGGGAGTGACCGACATCCTGGTGGGAACCCAGATGATTGCGAAAGGGCACGATTTCCCGCGAGTGACGCTGGTGGGCGTGTTGAATGCCGATGGGGCGCTCAGCTTTCCTGACTTTAGAGCCGCCGAACGTACCTTTCAGTTGTTGACGCAGGTAGCGGGGAGGTCGGGGCGCGGCACCACCTCGGGAGAAGTCCTGCTCCAGGCGTTTTATCCCGAGCATTACGCCATTCGCTG
>JBAVHJ010000101.1:0-9688 GCA_049685715.1 Terriglobia bacterium
CAGCGATTGCAATGCAATCTCCACAGGATTGCAAAGCCAGCAAATGTAGTAGCTGGCAGAAAGATAGTGAGCAGGATCATGTCTATTCCTGTATAAGAATGGCCCCGGATGGCGTGCAGTATGACGTCGGGTGCCCAGAAACAAATGCCACCCAGCAGAAAGTACTTCACCACCCAGGGGATTTTCGCATGTTGGGGTCGCATCTCCACTATCCACTTTTGGAATTCGATTTTTGGGAGGTGCACAGATTTACCTCTTACCGAGTAGGTCAATTACTTGGTAATGTGACGCCAATGGAATCAAATTGCAATGTATTGTTTTAAACGAAAAGACCGCCCACAACAATGGCTTGTAAGTCCGATGCCCGTATCTGACCCTTTCTTAGTTGCAAACATCGCAGGCATCGCAAAGGGCGCGATGCCCGCGACACCCACACAAGGGCGCGATGCCTGCGGCACCCGCTAAAGATGCGATCTCTGGCGCGTCCCGCCATTGAAATTCCCGCTTATCTTTTCGGCATGGTAGAATGGATCGAATCATGAAATGGTCTATTTCTACTATTGATCCAGCGAAAGCAGCGGTCCTCAAGGGAGAGCTGGGTTGTTCCGAGCTGATGGCGCGTCTGCTGATCAACCGCGGCTTTTCCAACCCGGAGCTGGCCTATAAGTTTCTGCACCCCTCACTCTCCGATCTGCATGATCCTGCATTGATGTGTGGTCTTCCTCGGGCGGTCGAGCGGATTCTGGAGGCGGTAGAGAAGCACGAAAAAATCCTGATCTATGGGGATTATGACGTCGACGGGATGACGGCCGTGGTCATCCTTCGCCGGGCCATCGAATTGCTGGGGGGCGAGGTGCGTTATCACATCCCGCGTCGGCTGGTGGACGGATACGGGATGAAAGAGGACGTTATTGAGCGTGCCGCCGCCGAGGGCTTTCGCCTTGTCATCAGCGTGGATACGGGTATTCGGTCGTTTGAAGTTGTCCAGGCGACGTCTGCCCTGGGTCTCGACACGATCATCACCGACCATCATCTCCCGGAAGAAGACGCGGCAGGCCAAACGGAGATTCCCCAAGCGTTGGCCGTCCTCAATCCCAAACGCAGTGACTGCGGGTACCCCAATGAGAATCTGTGCGGCTGCGGGGTCGCCTTCAAGGTTGTCCAAGCCCTGCTCCAGAAAACCAACCGCCTATCGCTGCTCCCTTCTTTCCTGAAAATCGTCGCCATTGGGACAATCGCCGACGTCGTGCCGCTGGTGGGGGAGAACCGGATCATCGTAAAGTACGGCCTGGAGGGGTTGGCCGCACCCACCAATGTTGGATTGAAGGCGCTTCTAGAAATCTCGGGGTTGAAGGATAAGAGGATCTCGTCGAGCGACGTGGGCTTCCGGATTGCTCCCCGGATCAATGCCGTGGGGCGCATGGGTGGGGCGAACGAAGTGGTCGAGCTCTTTTCAACCGATGATGTAGCGGTGACCCGATCGCTTGCTGAAAAAATGAATCAGATGAATACCGACCGGCAGCAGATTGAGCAGCACATCCTGGAGTCCATAGACGAGCAACTCGCGCGCGAGCCGCGCTTGTCCCAAGACCTGTGCATGGTCCTCGCGGGCGAAGGATGGCATCGAGGAGTAATTGGGATCGCGGCTTCAAAGATCCTGGAAAGGTATTATCGGCCGACCCTTATCCTGGCTTGTGAGGACGGGGTGGCCCAGGGATCCGGCCGCTCCATCAAGGCGTTTCACCTGCTCCGGGCCCTGGACCAGGTTCAGGATCTCTTTACCCGGTATGGAGGCCATTCCCACGCTGTCGGCTTTTCCCTGCCCGTAGACCGCATCCCTGAGCTGCGCGAACGATTGAATGCCTATGCGCGAACGGTCCTCGGGCCGGAGGATCTCGTCCCGGTTCTTGAGGTTGACGCTGAAGTTCGCCTCTCCGATCTGGATGAGCAACTGTATGCGGAAATGCTCTGCCTCGAACCCTACGGGGAAGGCAACCCGGTGCCCACCTTCGTCGCCCGCGATTTGAGGATGGTATATGAGCCACGCATTCTCAAAGAAAGGCATCTAAAATTGCGCGTGGAACAAGACGGAGTTTCATTGGATGCTTTAGGGTGGGGCATGCGGTCGTGGCTTGAGGGCGGTACGGGAAGAGGGCGCGATGTCTCCATGGCGTTTCAACTCAATCAAAACACTTTCCAGGCTGTGACCTCCCTTCAGTTGACGATTAAAGATTTGGTGTAAGACGTCGGCTGCTGCCCCTTGTTCTTGTTGAAAAGTCCACAGTGGGTGGATTTGTTCGAAAGGGCGCGGCCCGGGGGTTCACAAAACTCGACCCCTCAATCTTCAAAACCCACCCCTAGAAAAGTTGGAAAGGGACGGCAAGGAAAACAGAGTGCAATATCACCATATTCGAATCACGCGGGTAATGGTTGTTGTCGCCTTGGTCCTTATTGTGGCAGTGACCACATGGAGCTATTGGCGTCGCGCCTCGCGTTTCAAGTCTCTGAAGCAGACGATCCCCGACATGCTCCCTCAGAATGTAGAGAATTCGACCGTCGGTTTTAATTACTCCAGGATTGAATCCGGCCGAACCATCTATTCCATTAAGGCCTGGCGTAATCTGGGCTTCAAAGGGAACAAGAATGTCCTTGAGGATGTTGAGGTTCTCGTCTACGGCCGTGAGGGCGACCGCTATGACCGCATACACAGTGCTCGCGCCGTTTATGATCAGGACTCAGGGGGTATTGAATTCGAAGGGGATGTCACCATCCTTTTGAGCAGTAAGAACCAGGAGGCCACGTCAAGCCGCCTCGCCGAAACCGACCCGCGCAAGGCCTATCTCAACAAGACCTTGGTTAAAACTTCAAAGGTGTTCTATTCGCAGAGGGAAAACCGCGTGGAGACGGCTGCCCCGGTACAGTTCACGTTTAATGATATCAGTGGCAGCGCGACTGGAATGCGTTATGATGCCGCACACGACAGTCTCAGCTTGCCGCGAGACGTTCATGTTCGAATGGATCGGGGCGAGAAGAATCCCCCGGTGGAAATAACCAGCAGTTCTTTGAATTTCGAAAAAACGGCACACCAGATTGGATTTGGCGGAGCCGTCCATCTCAGTCGTGGGGATGATTCCCTCGATTCGGGAGAACTGGTGGTCCACCTCGGGGCGGACAACCGGGCCGATCGGGCTGAAGCACGGGGAAATCCCTCGGTGAAGTCCCGGTCGGTCAACGCTCAATCGGATCTCACCGCGAATACCATCACCGCGAGCCTGGGGGGTGGGACGAAATCGTTGGAGACGATCGTTGCAGAAGGCAATGTCCATGCCGAGAGCCGCTCGATTACCTCAACGACCGAGATGACTGCACAGAAGTTCACCACCCGGTTTACCGGAAGCCGCAACGAGCCCCGCCAGTTGATAGCAGAAAAGGATGTCGTTCTGAAGATCGTACCCGCCGCCGGAAGGGAAGCAAGAACACCGGCTGCGTCGTCCGGCAGTAGCCCGACGATCTCATTGTCGAATTCAACTGAGACCGAAATTTTGCGTTCTGCCCACGTTGAGATCACCTTGCAACCCGGAGGGCGTGAGTTTGAAAGATTGATGACCCCGGTTCCCAGTGTTTTGGAATTAATCCCTTCTTTGCCTACTTTGGACCGCAAGGTCGTGACCGGGGACCGGTTCGATGCGACTTTTTCGGGGCAGCGGAATACCCTGGATTCATTTCAGGCCTCAGGGCATGTCACCGTGGACCTCGAACCGCGATCGCCGCAGCCCTCGAGTACCCATCGCAAGACCCAGAGTGATGTGTTGGTGGCCAAGTTTGACCCCGCCAGTGGACTGCTGACCGGCATTGATCAGACTGGAAATTTCCGGTTTCTAGAGACCGGTCTGACCTCGCAGCTGCCCGTGAAGAATGCCTCTGTGCTCCGCCAGGCTGTGGCTGCCAAGGCACACTATACGGCCTCAGACAGGGTGACTGTACTCCAGGGGAATCCCCAGGTGTGGGATTCGACAGCAAAGACCACCGCACGCTCGATGACCATGGACGAACAATCCAACAAACTCACGGGAGAAGGAAACGTTTTAACGATTTATCAGGATAGAAAATCAACAACGGCACCCTTCTCGGACTCCAAGAGCCCCGTCTTCATCTCCGCCAACCGCCTGGTTGCCCACTCCCGGGAGCATACAGCCGTTTACTCCGGTGGCGCCCGCATGTGGCAGGACGATGACGTGGTCAAAGCTGATGAAATCCACCTGGATCAAACCACCAAGACGATGATCGCTTCGCGTCATGTCATGAGCACTTTTTTGACGGAGGAGAGTGGAAAGGGGAGGAAGGATTTTGTCTCCGTGACCGCTGATTCGCTGATATATGAAGACTCCAGGCAACGCGCCCACTATGAGAATAATGTGGTGATGAAGGGGGACATGGGGACCTTGCGGGCCCCCACCCTCGATATCTTCCTCATCCAGAAGCCCCAGCCCCACGAGAGCCGCGTGGATCGGGCCATCGCGCAAGGAGGAGTTCTGATCGAACAGCCCCAACGGAAGGCCAACAGCGAACGCGCCGAGTTTTTTCCACGCGAGAACCGGGTGCTGTTGAGTGGTAACCACCCGACCATTGTCGATGCAGTGAAAGGCGCTTCAACCGGGCGTGAATTGACTTTCTTTACCCGCGATGATAGGATTTTGATCGATGGAGACAGCCAGGCACTCGCGACCACGCAGCATAAAGTAGCTCGACAATGACGTCGAACCGAACCCCCGCCAACAGTTCATCATCGAATGGCTCCCAGGTCCTCCGGACAATCGAGATTAACAAGTCGTTTCGAGGGCGTCGTGTAGTCAATTCCGTGAATTTGGAGGTGTCGCAGGGAGAAGTGGTGGGGCTCCTGGGCCCGAATGGGGCGGGAAAGACCACGACCTTTCACATCATTGTGGGATTGACCCTTCCTGACTCGGGCAGTGTGAAGCTCAACAGTGAGGACATCACGCGGTTGCCGATGTTTCTGCGGGCACGGAACGGCATCAGCTATCTGCCGCAGGAGACCTCCATCTTCCGGAAGCTGACCGTCGAAGAAAACCTGTTGTCGATCCTGGAGACCCTTCCCCTGTCGGCCTATGACCGTCGCCACCGGTGTGAGAGCCTACTTGAAGACCTGGGCATCACCCAGGTGCGGCGCAGTTACGGCTACACGCTCTCGGGGGGAGAGCGCCGCCGGGTGGAAATCGCCCGGTCGCTGGTCATTTCACCGTCATTTATTCTGCTGGATGAGCCCTTTGCGGGGATCGACCCGCAGGCGGTGGATGACATCCAGAGAATCATCTCCCATTTGAAGACCCGGAAGATCGGGGTTCTGATGACCGACCACAACGTCCGTGAAACGCTACGCGTCACAGATCGGGCTTATATCATTCACGATGGAAAGATCTTCCGGATGGGCACTCCCGACGGGCTATCGAATGATCCCGATGTCCGCCGCGTCTATCTCGGCGATAATTTTTCGTTAAGCTGAACGGGGGGAGGCGAGGGATCGGATCGGAGTTGACCCCGGGAAGAGAATCTTGTCATATTTTTGAAAAAGAAATAAGGTTTAGTGGAAAGGGAAGGCTTTCGTTAGAAGCCGGTTCGAAGTAGAATGGCCCTGACATTCAGTATTGATTGATATCGGAAGGTTGCTTACCGCCGCGTATGTCGAGTTTACAACCCAAACTGAGCCTACGGGTCGCCCAGAAGCAGATCCTCACACCGGGCCTCGTGCAGATGGTTTCCATTCTCGCGCTCAACAATCTGGAGCTGGGCGAGATGATCCATCAGGAGGTTATGGAGAATCCGGTGCTTGAGGAGGTTTCGCTTGAAGGGCCCGCGCCTGAGGAGGAAGAAGAGGGGGCGGACCGGGAATCCCGATCGAAGGCTCCTTCGGAACGGGTTCGTGAGAAGGAAGTCCTCGAAACCCTGCCGGCTGAGGACGGTGCCAGCATGGGCGGAGACTTTGAGTTCAGCCAGTATTTTGATGAGTATCTCGAACCTTCTTCAACAGCCACACAGTCTGAGATCATTGAAAAACCCTCCTTTGAAAACTTTCTCTCCAAACCGCAGACGCTCTCCGACCACCTAAGCTGGCAACTCGGTTTCGCGGTGGTGGATGACGAAGTACGCTCCGCTGCCTCCGAGGTGATTGGCAATCTGGATGAAGACGGGTTGCTGAAGGCGACTTTGGAGGAGGTTTCTGCCTCCAGCGGATTGCCGGTCGAACTCATTGAGCAGGGATTGAAACTGGTGCAGGAGTTTGATCCGGTGGGGGTGGCGGCCCGCGATTTGCGGGAGTCCCTGCTGATCCAGTTGCACAGCCTGGGCGAGCCCAACACCCTGGCCGTCGCCATCGTCGAGAATCACCTGAGGCAGGTGCAAAACAAGCAGTACCGTGAGATTGCACGGGCCGTCAATCGACCTGTCAATGCGGTGATTGCCGCGGTGGATCTGATCAAGACACTCGACCCGCGTCCAGGGCAGCGCTATAACAAATCAGAACCGCGTCTGATCCAGCCGGACGTGTTCTTCGTCAAGGTGGGGGAAAACTATAACGTCGTACTCAACGAGGACGACATCCCCCAGCTCCGACTTAATCAGACTTACAGGAAGTTAGTCGAGAAAAACTCCTCTCCCAAGGACGTGCGTGACTATGTGCGCGAGCGATTTGGCTCGGCGCTCCAGCTTCTGAAAAATATCGAGCAACGCAAATTGACGATCCTGCGGGTGTGCGAATCGATTGTCCGGCGGCAACGCGAGTTTTTGGATCTGGGCATCGACCTCATGAAGCCCATGATGATTAAGGAAGTGGCTGAGGAACTCGGGGTTCATCCCTCCACCGTGAGCCGGGCGGTGGCTCATAAGTACGCACACACTCCGCAAGGGGTCTATGAGTTACGGTACTTTTTCTCCGAGGCGGTCAGCGGACCGATGGGGAATGAGACTTCGCTTGTCATCCTGAAACGGCGCGTGAAAAAGATGATCGAGGAAGAGGATTCACAGAATCCCATGACCGACGAAGAGATCACCCGGCGGCTCAATGCCGAAGGGATCCAGGTGACTCGACGCACGGTTGCCAAGTACCGCGAGGACATGAAGATTCCCTCTACGCATCAGCGACGCATCAAAAGTTAGCTTGCACACATGACTCAAAAACCCAGCGATCGCAACACAAGTCCTGTTCTGCCCTGTTATCGCTGACAACCGAAGTCAGGAGGTGGCGTCCATGCAAATCGATTACACGGGTCGTCAGATGGACATAACACCCGCCATTAAGGATTACACCGAAGAGCACCTGTTCAAACTCAAGCGGATCCTGGGAGACCAGATTAAGGCCCATGTGATTCTGACCGTGGAAAAACATCGGCACATCGCTGAGATTACCGCGAAAGCCCGGTTGTCTGCTTTTGTGGGGGTCCACGAAACCACGGACATGTATTCCTCCATTCTGGGGGCACTCGAGAAGATTGAAAAGCAGGCCAAGAAATCCAAGGCCAAACTTAAAGAAGGCAAGCGACGATCCGAATCGCTCTCACATGTCACCATGAACGTCCTGGATCGAGAGACGATCCGGGTCCCGGGCGATGGCATTCGAGTCATCAAGACACGCAAATTTGCTGTGAAACCGATGTCGGTGGAAGAGGCTGTGCAGGAAGTGAATGAATCCAAGGACGAGTTTTTGGTATTTCGTAACGCCGAATCCTATTCCATTAATGTCATCTACCGCCGAAGTGATGGTCACTTTGGTCTAATTGAACCGGAGGTTTGACCCCAGACGTTCCTCTCCCGTGGCGGTGGGAGGAAGATTCCTAGCGTGTCAGAATGGAGATCGACCCGCGTTGATCGGACTCGCATACGAGACGAGGGACGAATTTGCTTTACGCCGGGAGTGCGGATGAATGAAGTTCACGCGCCTTCTCCTGATATCCCGACTCGGACCCGGAGCCGAATAATTTTGTGAGACCCAAGAATAGACCCGTGCCAGCCCCCGCCCATCCTACAACCAAAGAATCGACCCTACCGATTTACTTCAGACCGGATGAAATCCAATTTGTCGTGATCACCGGCTTGAGTGGGTCGGGCAAGGGGTCGGCCTTAAGGGCCTTCGAGGATCTCGGCTATTACTGCATCGATAACCTGCCGATTGATCTGATTCCCCTGTTTGCCGAGTTGTGCGTGAGCTCCGGAGCGGAATACCATCAAACGGCAATGGTGGTGGATGTTCGCGAAGGGACTGCCCTGCGGCGTTTTCCGCGGATCTATCGCCAGCTTCGCTCGATGGGGGTCAGCACCCGGTTGTTCTTTCTGGAGGCGGCTACCTCCGTGCTGGTGCGACGGTATAGCGAGACCCGCCGCCCCCACCCCTTGACGGCAAAGCAGGCGGTCACCCAATCAATTGCAATTGAACGGAAGAGGATGCAGCCCATACGGGCTCTGGCCGACGCCGTGATTGATACCACGCCCTTCACTGTCCATGAACTGCGGCGAACCCTCATGGAACGGTTTACCGAACAGAAGCAACACCGCCCGCTCCATATCAACACCGTCAGTTTTGGCTTTCGTTATGGGGTGCCGCCCACGAGCGACCTGGTTTTTGATGTTCGGTTTCTCCCCAATCCGAACTTCGTAGCTTCGTACAGGGAGCGCACAGGCAATGATGCCCGGGTTCGACGCTATGTGCTTTCGTTCAAGCAGACACGAGAACTTTTAGATCGTCTCTCCGATCTGCTTAAGTTCCTCATCCCTCACTACGTCGCTGAAGGGAAAAGTTACTTGACGATTGCGGTCGGCTGCACCGGCGGCAGACATCGCTCAGTGGTGATCGCCAATCAGTTGGATAAGCTATTCAAATCGCTCCACTACCGGACTACGCTGGAGCACCGGGACATCATTGAGGGGGGCAAGTAGCCACGGGGCGATCCTCCCTGCTCGATCTTATTCTTCGGAGCTTTTCGCGCACAGGGGAAGGGCGCTGAGTTATTCGGTCGTCTGATCTTTAAAAAGTGGGAAAGGATTCCTCGCGTTGACTTAGAGGAATGAAGGTCGGGCCAAGAGACACAGGGCGACAGTGTTTACAGAGAACAAAACATCGTAGTTGCGTTGGCCATTTCAGAGTGTGACTTGGATCATACTTTGGCGTTTTTCTTCGGAACCGCGACGGGGTTCGTTTTGTGTTGACATTCCCTGCATTCATTTCTAGTATCATCAACAGTTACCACGTTGATGAATCCTCGCAACGAGGTTAAATAATGCTTCCAATCATCCGCCGCAAATCTATTGTGCTTGATCTCTGTCTGGCGTTTTCAATGATCCTATTCGCTGCGCACCTTGTGGCCGCCGATGCGCTGCCCCGGTCTGCTCAGGAAGAGGATGTCTTCTCGCGGGGCGTCCAGGCGTATAGTTCCGGGGATTATGCCACCGCTGAAAAATTGCTCTCTTCCTATCTCAACAACAATCCCAAGAGCATGATCCGGGATATTGGACTGCTCTGGTATGGCCGCACCCTGATTGCGCTCAATCGGTCGGACGATGCGCGTAAGGTTGTTGAGTCGATGGACAAGGAGTTCCCCAAGAGCCCCCTCACACGCAAGTTGCATGAAGAGTTGGACAATTATGCGAAGGGCAGGAAATCTCCCCCGCCTCAAAAAGCGGG
>JBAVHJ010000102.1:0-9659 GCA_049685715.1 Terriglobia bacterium
AGTGGCAAGAGCAGGAAGCCAGAAGTCAGAGTAGAAAAAATTGGGATCTCAAACTTTGAACCCGGAACATTAAACTGGTTTCGGGCTTTGGACTTTGGACTTTGGACCTTGAACTTGGGATTTTCCTTTATACACCCTTCCTCCAGCCTTCGGTCTCAACCAGGTATTCCCGGCGGGCTTTGCGCTCAGCGAGCGTCATGAAGAGCGACTCCCGGGCCGGTCGCTCAATGCCCATATGGGTGAGGCCGCGCACAAAGATTTGTGCTGACCCGCGCAAGGCTGATTCCTGAAGAAGCTTCTGCCATTCGGAATAAGAATAGGCTGCCCCCACACTGACCAGGAAGCTCTCGCGACTTTTCCCCGAGTAACTTCTCCCAAACCATCGACCGTGCCACCAGGAGGATAGAAGCGAAGGTCGCCGCAGATCGCGCACCAGCACGGCCCCGTCCTTTTTAACGACGCGCGCCATCTCGTTGAGGAGGGCCAGGGGGTCCTCCACCAGGTGCAACATCTCATTGCTGAGGACCCCATCAAAGTATCCAGACTTGAATTTTGTACGCCGCAGGTCAGCCACCTGAAAATGAGTCCGTCCCTGGAGTCCTCCGCGCTCGGCCGCCTCCGTTGCCGAAGCAATCCGGGTCGAGGAGCGGTCAATACTAAGGAGGGTCACTTCCGGACATCGGTTTGCCAGTTCAAGGGCAATCCGCCCGTCTCCGGTTCCAATATGGAGTAGCACGCCCTGATGCATCCCCAGCCGGATTGCATGTTCGACACACTGGTTATCGAAATGAGCCCGGCGCCGTTCACCGGCACTGCCCGAGGGAGGGCTCTTCTCCTCCTCGGTCTCCCAGACCTCAGGCTGCGGCATCCGTTTGGAATCCAGCCAGGACATACTCGAATTCTAGTTCATCGCCCAAAGAAACAGAAGGGGCATGCTGACCGGCAAGCCTCTGAGCGCGCGCGTTGACTCCGGTGGCCGGCACCTCTAACCGGATTCCCAAAATTTTCACGCGAGGGCGCCAAGACGTTGGGCTCGCCGCGGCGATCTCTGCTCGCATAATTTCTTTCTCTGCGAATCGCCATGGAGGCTCCCGAATTCTCGTGCCCCAAGAGGATGAATCGTCCCCCCTTGTTCAAATTTCGAAATTCAAGTTAAAATCAACCGATGATCTCAATAAGAACCCAAATTGATTTATTGAAGGTCCGTCTTCTTATCTTTGATTTGGATGGCACTCTGATTGATTCCAAGGAAGACCTGGCGAACAGCGCCAACCACATGCGGGTGGCGGTGGGGCTGTCGCCTCTGGATCACGAGACCATTTTTTCATACGTCGGTGATGGCGCGCGTCTGCTGGTCCAGCGGCTGATGGATCATGCCGAGGACGACGCCGAGGTAGACCGGGGGTTGGAAATCTTTCTCAATTACTATCGAGCTCACATGTTGGACCACACGGTGCTTTATCCGGGCGTCCAGGAAGGACTTCAAGCCCTGTCCCTTCCGCCCGAGGGAGCAAACCGCACCCTCGTAGTCCTCACCAACAAGCCCGTCCGATTCTCACGCCTGATCCTGGAAGGCCTTGGAGTTTCCGGTTTCTTCCGGTTTATCTATGGAGGGAACAGTTTCGAGCAGAAAAAGCCGGACCCGATGGGAGTCAACACCCTTCTGGAAGAAACAGGAATTCCGGCCGGCGCTGCGCTCATGGTGGGAGATTCCGATGTGGACGTCCTGACGGGACGCAATGCCGCCGTCTCCACGTGCGGAGTCACCTACGGCCTCGGTGCGGAAAAGATGAGGCAAACCCCGCCCGACTTGTACGTGGACGATCTTCGCGAACTCGCCGCATTGCTGAATGGGCACGCCATGCCCACCCAGGACCCAAGCATCTCGACGCACACCCCAACCACGAATCTTCGTTTCTGATTCGAGAAAAGGCTGCCCTCATGGAAGAACGCGATTTCTTCACCGAAAAGGACGAAGTCAAGCAGGCCCAGTTGAACTGCCCCACATGCCATACCATGGACACCTACGATATCCGCTGGAGGCGTCGCACAAAGAAGAAGTCGCTTCCTCCCCATGCCAACGAAGAAGACCGGATGCGCTTCGCCAAGGCGCGCGACTACCTTGTTCGAGTGGACGACGTCCTCTCCTGCAAGCGGTGCCGCAAGCGCCTGGAGATTACCAGTTTGCAGTCCGTGATCCTGTTGTAGAAACGGGGGGGTGCGAAGAGGCGTCGTTCTTCTCGCCGGGGCGCACGTTTGTACGCCCTTACAGGATCCACACATCAATGATGAAAGGTGAGCGCGGAGATTCTTTCCAGCCTCGTGGCTGTACGCTCTTTCCCCAGTTGGATCATGATGTGAAAAAGCGGAGGCCCGACCGCCCGGCCTGTCAGCAGCACTCTGGCGGCGTTGATCAGCAGTCCGGCCTTCACCTGCTTTTCTTCCGCCAGCGCCCGCAAGGCCTGCTCGCAGGTTTCCAAAGTGAAGACATCCAGTGCCTTGAGCCGGGATGCCAGCAAAGGCATCAATTCCCTTAAATCAGGTTCCTTCAGATTTTTCTTGGCCGCGGCCTCATCGATCTCGTACACATCCGTAAAAAACGCCTGCCCGCTCTCTGCAAAATCGTTGACCGAATGCATGCGCGACTTCAACAAGTCGAGGGTGGAGAGGAAATACCCCTTCTGGGCCCCCGCAAACTCTTCGCGCCACACGTGCTTGGATTCGAGCGCCTTCTGCACCAGGGGGGCCAGCCGTTCGGCGGTGGACGCTCCGATGTATTGACGGTTCAGCCAGTCCAGTTTCTGGACATCGAATACGGCATTGGATTGGTTGATTTTGTCGAGTGAAAAACGCTCGATCAATTCATCGGTCGCCATGATTTCGGTGTTGTCCCCGGGCGACCAGCCCAGCAACGCCAGAAAATTGCGGAACGCTTCCGGAAGATACCCCAGGTCACGGTAGGCGGTTACCGACGTGGCCCCATGGCGTTTGCTTAGCTTCGCTTTGTCCGGGCCCAGGATCAGCGGCAGGTGCGCAAACTCGGGGGGCTCGGCGCCGAAGGCCCGGTACAGAAGGATCTGCTTCGGGGTGTTGGACACATGGTCAGCGCCCCGGACTACATGGGTGATGCGCATCTCCATGTCATCAACCACCACTGAGAGATGATAGGTGGGATGATTCCTGGAATTCAGCAACACAAAATCTTCAATCTGCTCGTGGGCCACTTCGATCTTTCCAAACACGTGGTCCGGAAACTCGATGCTCCCTGACTCCGGGACTTTGAACCGCAAGGCGCGTGGAACTCCCGCTGCTTCTTTGGCCTCGATCTCGGTTGACGACAAATGGCGGCACGTCCCCTCATACTTGTAATTCTTCTTTTCTTTCATGGCCAGATCGCGCCGTTCCTTCAAGCTCTCCGGCGTGCAATAACAGTAATAGGCATGGCCGCTTTTGAGAAGTTCCTGCGCCGCCGCACGATACCGCTCCGTACGTTCGGATTGGAAGAAGGGCCCTTCGTCCCAATCGAGCCCCAACCACCGCATGCCCTCCAGGATGCCCTCAACCATCTCCGGAGAGCTTCGTTCAACATCCGTATCCTCGATCCGCAGGATGAACCTTCCCCCATGGTGCCGCGCGAACAGCCAGTCGAACAAAGCCGTGCGGGCGCCGCCCACATGCAAATAGCCAGTGGGGGATGGCGCGAATCGGACACGAACCTCTTCGCCCCTCGTCGAATGTGAACTCAAAGGTCTCACTCCTTCTTGCCCGAGTGAAAACAAAAGCTCCAAATTCTACTGGAAGTTGCCCGGGAAGGCAAAATTAAAGCATGAACCGCACCGCGGAGGCACGCAATCGTAAGATGAGAAGGGACAGACACCGGCTTCTTAGAGCTTTCAAGGGATATAAGCGAAAGGCGTCCGTCCCTATTCCGTCAAAACGAAAACAGGTATGACAGCTTGATGAAGATCTCCTTGCCGCGGTGGGTGGGATCGTTGGGTGTAAACCGATCGCTGTTATATCCGATGAAAAGCGCGGACCGCGCGTTGAAATCGTAGGCCAGCAGGGAATTGATCGCAAGCCGTTTCTGGCCGAACGCAGACGGGAAGTCGGAAACAAAAGGGTCGAAGACAAACCGCTTGGGATCAATCTCTGAGGAGTATTGCGCCAGGAGGCGCGCCCGCCACTTCCGCGTAAAATTTCCCGAAATATGCCCGATGAGTGAAGCCCGGTTCTGGAATCGCGCGCCGCTCAGAAACCGCTCCTGGTATATGTTGGTGCTCAGACTGGTGCGGAAGCGGTCGCCGATCTTCCAGTTGACCGTCGTGTACCAGTTCCGCGTCCTTCCTTGAAAGTTGAACGGGAAGTTGACAAAGCGAAATCGGTTTTCGAGCATAAAGCTAAAGGAGAACTGACGATTCTCGTTCGAGGAGAGCTCGACGACATACTTGGGATTGACATAGATGCGCGTCGAGCCGTCCGGCAAAGGAAGATGGTTCGGTGTAAATCTATTGAACCGAACCCGGTCGTAGGACCAATCCAACCCCGCACTCCAAAAGTTCTTGAACTGCGCGCTAACACTGAAGTCCGCCCCGGAATCATCCACGCGCCCGTCCTGCAGATGGGTGAAATCGTAGTTGGGCTCGATGAAGAGTTGCCGGATCCCGTAGCGGTTGATGAACGGCTTGTACACGATCGTGGCCGAGCCGCCCCAGCGGTTCGTCTCAGGCTCAAATCCAATCTGTTCGACGTCAAATTTCTCGCCCAGCGATTTCAGGTGGAGGTGATATTCCCATTGATCGGAGTTGTAAGCGAATTGAGAGTCCGCGGCGATCCGTTTGCCCAGGGCGCCGCGAAATTGGGGGGAGGAACTCACCGCCAGTTGTGAGCTCCAGGTGATGTGGTCTCCGAATAAGAAATTGGCATCGACCCCGCTGGCACGCTCGGAAAAGGACGTGGAGGTGTTCTGCTGGTCGCGATTGACCGTGATAAATCCAATGGATGACTTCTTGAGGATATCCCGGGCCACGCGCAAAACGAAAAAATTGGCCGCGGGGGCATCGAAGTTGTTGGGAGAGGCCGGGTTCGAGGGGTTGGTATTCTCGGGGTCGAAGAAGTTCCGCTCCACCGTCCGGGCATCAAGAAAACCGATCTTGTAGGCCCCTACCTTCCCGGTGATCTTGGCTCCGGCCAGGATTCTTTGGGGCTCGCCATCGGGCAGAACAGCACCAATGCGCCGGGTAAAGAACAGGTTTAGCGGGGTCTTGAAATTGTCCATTCCCTCATTGAAAAACGGCCGCTTCTCCGGAAAGAACAGTTCGAAACGTGAGACGGTGAGGTTGAACTCATCGGCCTCCGCCTGCGAGAAGTCGGGATTCAACGTCGCGTCCAGTACGAGGTTCGAGGTCAATCCGTATTTCACGTCCAGGGCTTCACTCCCCATTTTGGCGTAATGTCCATCCGCCCGTCCGAAGTTGTTGAAGCGGGAGGTCACGGAGGGAAGAAGGTCCAGGGCATGTCCCGGCTCGATATCCTGCAGACCCTTCAGAACCCCGGATTTGGAGGGGCGCATGGCTTCGTCGAAGCGCGTCACGAAGACCCATCGTGAATCCTCGTTTCTCCGAACGACGGAGCGGCCGAGATTAATTCCCCATTCCTGCACCGAAGTCCGCGGAAATCGGAGAATTTTAAAGGGAATGGCAACCTCAGCGGTCCACCCCTGATCGTCAAGGGTGGTGGCAGCCTCCCACACCGCATTCCACGTCGAATCGTACATCTCGAAACCCTTCAGACCGCTTTGTTCGAGCACGGTGGCATCGTATTGCACTCCCCGCGCGTTAATGCTGAAAAAATAGCCGCTCTTGAGGTCATGAAACGTGTCGAGGAGGATATCCACGCTGTCGGAATTCGTGCGCGCATCATGGGCATCGAACCGGGCGACGATCTTGCCGGGTTCGCGATCAAAGCAACGGAAGCCGAAATAGATTTTCCTGTCATCATAGAAGATCCGGACCTCGGTGCGCTCACTCGCGGGTTTGCCTTCGTCAGGCTCCGTCTGCGTAAAGGAGGTGATGGGAGGAATCTGCTGCCAGACCGCCTCGTCGAGCCGGCCGTCGATCACCACTTTTTCGTTCAGCTTTTCGATTCGAATGATTGATGCGGAAGCCTGAGCCTCCTTCAGGTTCTGTGCTTGGGCCCGGAATGGATGGGGAAGGAAAACGGTGGCCAGGACCAGGGATACGGCCAGGGACCGATTGACAGCTATAGAAAAGGCGATCTTATTTCGCATGAAAAAAAACGATTGGGATTCCGTCCCGTAATGCCGGAGGGGATGAAAAGCGAACTCGAGCCAGCGCCATCAGGCAGAGGCGTGAATACCTCGCGCAGAAACCAGAAGACCAGGATTGGCGTGGGTCGATGATCCACTTCCGTGAGAACATAAGCACACAACCAGTCAAACGATCCAGAACTCTAATCGAAGTCTCCAAGGGGTGGGCGCCAAGATTAAGACAAGTTCGCCAAGCCCTTGGAGGCCCCCGCAAAACGCCCATTCTACCGAAGAATGGGCGTTCTGAAAACCTCCACAGATTTTCCTCCAGTGCCCACTCTTGACGATGAGGGAGTAGTGGATTCACGGTGCGTGATGGATTGGGCTTTGAAACATTGGGACATCCACCTGTTCCAGCTTCGATCCCTTAGAATGAGGTGGCTGTGCCGAATGTAAGAAGGTCAGTGATGTGGGGCAGACGTCCTCGTCTGCCTACACGGGGGGGTGTTCGAGCCGAACTGTTGGGACCAAAAAAAAAGGGCAGTCCGGGGCGGACCGCCCATTCACCTGCAAACGCCGTTCTTAAGCTTGCGCGATGGCCGTCGTCGCACCATTCAAGCTGAAGCCGTGCAAGGCCTGCTTGATGATCCACCGCAGAACGGTCTGGTTGTTGTAATAATGACCCAGCACGTACTGGCAGGTGGAGAGGCAGTGCTTGTTGCACTCCTTTTTCATGTCATCGAGCTGCTTGACGTCGAACTTGTGATTTTCGACGGCTCCCCAGTCGTACTGAGCGGAGTACATGGGGAAGCAGGGCGACAGGGTCCCGTCGGTTCGAATCACACAGGAGTTGTGACCCGCGCGACAATTCCAGGACTCGACCTTGCCCCGCATAAACTCTTTCATTCTTCCCAGGTGCGCCTTGGAATTCACCATGATGTAGCCGTCCTTGTTTTTCTCAATCAAATGATCGAGCAGGGCATCCACCTTGGGAAAATCTTCGGGCCGCAGGTACGTTTCGTTCTCCTGCATATGCTTGAAATGGGACTGTTCCAGCATGGGCGTCTCATTGATGTGGTAATCCGTCGAGATCCCGTGGTCGTGCGCGATCTCGGTCAATTCCTTAATATCGTCCATGTTGTTCCGGCAGATGTTCATGTTGAAGACGACCATGTAGCCATACCGCCGCTGCATCTTCACCATGTAATCAAAATGGGACCGGATGGGCTTGAGCGCCTTGGGCAGTCCGGGCTTCTCATCGAGACAATCGACCGCAAAATTGATGGCCGCCACGCCGGCATCGCCGATCCAGTCGCACACCTCCGGCCTCAACAACCGTCCGTTGGTGGGAAGATAGACGAAGAATCCCCGCTTCGTGCCGTAGTAGACTACCTTGTGAATGAACTGGGGACGCAGCAGCGGCTCGCCTCCCATGATGGCAATCACGCGGCATCCTACCGAATGCAGCCAGTCAATGGAGCGCTTGGCGGTGTCTTCGGTCATTCCCTTGACGCTGTTGTCAAAGGCCCAGCAGTAATGGCAATCGAGGTTGCACTTCCACTCCGTGAACAAGTAGGACAGCAGGGGTCGAAACTCGTCCGACATGGCGCGCGATTGAACGTAGGGGACAAACCACCGGCGAAAAGCGCGGACCCCGTTGTTCGCATGATAGACAAAGCCCGACCGCTTCATGTCGGAGCCTGTCTTATTCATGGGAAAGACCGGTTCTGGCAACGCCTGGGGCTCCGGGGCAGCAGGCAGGACGCTGGTCCGCACCGATGCCTTTTGCAGGAATTCCTGCAACGGAACATCAACGCGAAATGGACGTGTCGATTCAGTAAATTCGGGTGTGGATTCTACTTGGGCAGGTTCGGGCATTCGGTCTATCTCCTTTCGTCATTCAAGGCCTGATCACATGGATCAATTCAATATTGATCGAAAGACGGATCACCACACTTTTTCTGAGAAGCAGCCTTGTTCTTTATCATGAATTTTCAAAAATTTCTACTGCGGAGGCGCGTCCTTTCTCGGTTCAATGCCGTACTTGTTCAGCAACTGGACAATCTTGGGGACCTCGGGGACGGGCTCTTTCAAAATGTGCTGACGGTAGAGCTTCTCCATCTGCTCGTTTTCCTGCTGTTGCTTCAATCGTTCCCGCGCCGCCCGAAGCTTTTCTTCGCGGGCGGTCTTTGCGATTCCCTTGTCGTCCAAATCATGCTGGACCTCGGTGGTGATGAGTCCTTCCTTAAGAACGAGGGAATGCTCTGTGCTGTCGAGGTTGACCTTCTTGCCGCCGGCAAAGATTTCATGGTGTCCGCGCTCTTCGTACCACTTGGTCAGCGTGGCCGTCATATGCATTTTCTCCACGATGTTGCGCCAGCCGACGCCTGTGTTGTACGCACAGAAGGAAATCTCGCCTTCCTGCGTCGCGTACGGAATGATGCACCGCTCCGTTCTTCGGAAGTCGTAATTGAACAGATCCTGGAACCACATGCCGGCAATAAACAGAATATTCCAGCGGTCCCGGCGGCGCCTTTCGATATCCTCCATGGTCCGGTCGGCCCCCACTTTGCCGTAGTCCTTTCCGCTGGCTCCAAATCCCTTGTCGAATTTCTTCAACAAATCGAAGACACTGAAATGCGTCGTCGCTTTGAAGGGGTCGTAATTTCTCATCACGGCGAGCGCCATACCCAGCATTGACAGGGATTTGCCCCGCGCCCCATCGTTGACTTTGGCGACATCCCTGGCCAATCGATCGGTATTCAAAAACGACGTCAGTGGCGCCGCCTCTTTCGTTTCTTTATCGATCATCACCGCCATTCCGACGCCGCAGTTCGGGTGGCAACCACAACTCAACTGTCCCCAGTCCGCCCCGGGACCATGCACCAGGTCAGCCCAATCCGCAAAGGTGCTGATAAACGAGAGAGGAAACCAGTCGCGGGTGGGCTCCCCCAGGCCCGTTTGCTTCTTGACGTCGTGGGCGAGGTGCGAAAGCGTATAACGTTGCGCTTGGCGGCGCTCATCGGAAATTTCCTCGTCGCGCCCCGTAAAGGAGACGGGCTGGAACGAGCAGAAGGAGACTCTCTTGGGGTTGTCCAGCGCGAACTGGATGATGCGACCCACTTGCTCGTTGTTAATGCCGTTCACAATGGTCGTCACCGGAACGATTTCGACCCCCGCTTTATTGAGGTTCTCAATGGCCCGGAGTTTGACGTCGAACAAATTCCCCACCTTGCGATGATCATTGGCCGCGTTTCCAATCCCGTCAAACTGAAGGTAGGCATACCGCAGGCCCGCATCCGCGGACTGGCGGCAGAATTCTTCGCTTTTTGCGAATTCGATTCCGTTGGTGGCCGCCTGCACGCTGTTGTAACCCACCTTGCGGGCATAACGG
>JBAVHJ010000103.1:0-5486 GCA_049685715.1 Terriglobia bacterium
AGCCCATTCCACTGCCATTGTATTTCCCCGATATTCTTCGAAAATAGTAATCCCGCCCACCAATCGAAATCCGCGTGAATAAGACTCCTACTCGGATTTGCACCCTCTGTCCGGTAACCTGATCGTCGAATTCGACATCCCTCACACCTCCGGGGAAACCGAAACGATTCAGAGTGGTCCCGAGCCAGGCTTTGAACGCATCCTTGAATATGAGCCAGGGACTTCTTTTTCCCGAAACGACCGGACTCCCTGCTCCCTCCCGCAGCAGGGGGTTTCCAGGAAACTGAATCACTTTGAGTTGAGAGTGCATTCCTGGCGTTTCTTTCTTTTTGTCCGTTGGGCCCCTTGTGAACTTCCATGAGGGGAGTATCTGGATGCACGTCGGCTTTTTCATGTTTATCTCTCCCCATGGCATTGAGGTGGGCGGCAAGCGCTTCAAAGATCTGTTACAATCAGAACAATTGCCTCCAACCACCGGCGAATCCTGATTGTTCATAACGCTTGGTTCTAGTTGGCATTCTCCACAAAAAGCCAGTCGCCTACGCTTTCAGGCATAAAATGTTAAGAGGAAACTATTTCAAAAATATTTCCTCCGATTCAGATAGTCCCCCTTGCTTCCATGGGCTTTAAGGGCTAGCATATTTGCAAACGAAGAGTCCGCACCCAGCGGGGAGGGTCGCATGTCTTCAACCTCGAATCATTCCTGGAAGCAGGCGTCTCGAAGGAAACGTGTGGTGACGTTGGTTTTCCTCGGCGTCACTCTTTTTCCGGTTATCACAAACCTGCAGATGGGCGCGCCTGAGAAGCTTAGCCTCGAAGCAAACAATTCCGAGAACTCTTTCGCCCCGCTGCCACGCCAATCCGAGCCTTCTAAAGCGGCGGAACAGATTCGCGTTAGTAGCGGTGTTCAACAAGCGAAGTTGATCTCCTCCCCCAAGATAGAGTACCCGCCGATTGCAAAAAGTCTTGGCGTCGAAGGATCCGTGGTCCTTGAAGCGGTGATTTCCACGCAGGGGGCGATTGAGAATCTCGAGGTGATTTCTGGGAATCATCTGCTGGTTCGAACGGCATTGGAAAGTGTCTGGCAGTGGCGGTATCGGCCGACTTTGCTCAATGGTGAAGCGGTCGAAGTGGTCACCACGATCACGGTGAATTTCTCCCTGGCTGAGGGTAAACGCAACCCCACGGCCGTAGCCAAAGTTTCCCCCTCACGGCCCGGACATGCCAAACGGTCGACTGAAGATAAAGCCAACTCTGCAGCCCTCATCGGGGCATCGCCCGCAAAGCCCATGCAGACCGGGCAAGCGACTGACAACAAGTCGAATCTTGCAGCCGGGGTCGGGTTATCCGGTTCCCGGCCTCCGAACGCCGAGCATGCGACCAAAATTGGGTCTGCCTCTACTGCCTTGGCTGAGACAAACCGCTCCCAAACTGAGCCTGCCAAGCCAGTGACTGAGAGCAAACCTGCCAGTACAAATGTGGTGGAGACAGCCCGTTTGCGGTCCCAGTTTGCAAGGCAGGTCGCTGAAACCAAGCCTGAGGCTCCCGCCGTCTCAGAGCTCTCCCGAACGCAACCTGAGCAGACCGAACGCAGGGATCCTGAGTTCATCATCGGTCCGGAGGATGGACTGTCGATCAATGTCTGGCGTGAACCGGAACTCAGCACTTCTGTCGTCGTCCGGCCGGATGGAAAGATTACACTTCCTCTAATCGACGAGATCCAGGCAAGCGGATTGACAGCCAAACAGCTTCAAGACCAGATCAACGTAAGGTTGAAAGATTTTGTCGTGTCGCCCGTGGTCACGGTAATGGTCAAAGAGATCCGCAGCCAGGAAGTGACCGTCATGGGTGAGGTGAATAGGACGGGGGTGTATCCTTTTGGTTCGCCGATGACCGTGGTAGAGCTGATTGGCCGGGCTGGGGGCTTCAAGGAATTTGCGAAATCATCGAAGATTCGGATTCTGCGCCAGGAAGATGGACGTCAGATTCAGTTTTCTTTCAATTACAAGGATTATATCAAGGGAAAAAATCCAGGACAGAACATTGTCTTGAAAAATGGCGATGCGGTAATCGTTCCTTAGGGCCTGTGGCCTCAGTGTGAGAAAACAAGAGTTTTAGCTGGTGCGATGAGTTCACATTTGATGATGTTCCAACCTCTCACCTCCCACTGTTCAGAATTTCCGAATCCAATTTGGTTCAGGTAAATCACATCTGACTGCCCTCCTACGAGCATGGTCCGTCGAGAGGTTGTGTGACCCTTTCCGTCCACTTGTAGAATCCTCGACATCCCTGCTCCAGAGGGCACTCTCGCGTCTAGAATCGACTTCCAGAGGGCGGGGAATTAGATACCCCCCCTTTTTCAAAGATCCAATGCTTCATCGCGGCGAAGCAGCTGCGCTCGTCTAAGGCGTTTTCAGGGGGAAATGGGAGAGGGTTTTCACTATCTCGGATTGAATGCAGAAAGGGTCGAATCCCCCAGGCGGTGCCCCCATAAATCCTTAATCCTGGTCTCACAAAAGCCCAAATTTTTTGAAGTATGGGAGGGTTACGGATTTACAGCGGGCGATCAATTCAGTCGCTCCTTTCTTTACAGGGTACAACTTCTGCCGTGTTCACGGATCATTGAGGGTGACCCCTACAATGGCAGCAGGGATCACCGATCATGTTTCGACTATGGGAGAAATGTTGGCAGTTTCCTAGTGTTCCCCCGCGTGCATTGTCTTCCGAGTGGCCACCACGGCTCCGATGAGGGTCCCAATGCAGCCAGAAAGCAACATTGGAACTCCCCTGACTCCAAACCTCGCCGCCCCTCTCTACGACCACTATAAGGACAAACGCGCCGAGCAACGGCACGTCCATGGCGGCCAAAGTGGGCCAGCAAGCACGGAGCCCAACGCCGCCCTCTCGCGCGACAAAAAACTGGCATATCGCGAGGTACAGAGCCCCGAGGAGACACCCGCCCAGGATTTCCTTCACAGAGGTTGTGTTGCGGACCTCAAAAAATTCCGCTCCGATCATGAACTTTAAGGGCGACAGGAGCCCGAGAAGAAATGAACTCAAAGGTTTCGGCATTGGCGGCCACCTCCCATTTCACAATTTCAAATTAGGACACTACCCAAGATCGGACGATTGGTGAAAATTTTTCCATAAATCCACCCGAATCGTTCAATTGGATTAAATATTTTCACCAGATGCTTCCACAGCGGGGGATTGTTGTTCATTTTGCCCCCCTCTCCCTGGAGATGCAAAGAAGCGCTCGGGGTCGCATGTTTCCATTCTCCATTTCACCCAGATCTCAATGGGATTGAACGATTTGGCCAACGAAGTGGGAATCGTGGGAGTGCCTTCGTTATGGGCACAACGGCGAACTGGTGGCGGCCCTGAGACTCGAATATGGTGGTCTGAAATTCGATCAGGTAGCTATTCCCGTCGGCGACCAGGATTGTTTCAGCCTCTGCAGTGGCGTTCGTGGCTTTTCGAAAGGGGCGATACAGAAAATCACCTTGATGAGGTCTTTCATTGAGTCAAGTCCCAATCGGCAGTCGGAAAGAAAGGACTCCAGTCAGTTCCGCGGCAGAGGGCCCTCTCAGCCGTCTTCTATAAACTCCCCGTGAGGCGTCCACTCTCCTCCTCCCGCCTTTACAAAAATGACCGTGTAACGATATCCTACGGTGGCGCCTGAAGATCCTCCGTGCGCGTGTAGCTCAGCTGGATAGAGCAGCGGTTTCCTAAACCGAAGGTCGGCGGTTCAATTCCGTCCACGCGCACCAACACGCCGCCAGAGGCGGCGAAATTCCAAAATCCAAATTCCAGATTCCAAGTAATATTCAAAATCCAAATCTCAAAGTACTTGCAAGCCGCTTAGGATCTCACCAACGGAGGTGCAGTCCTCAACGCTCGACGAGAGAAGTAGTGGAATTGTAGACCGATCTGATCAAGATCAAGAAATTGACTGACCGGAGGGATGCTGAGAACTGGCGCAACCAGTCCTTTCTGAGGCACGAGCGCATCAGCTCCCGGGATCCCCAGGGTCATGAAGAGGGCTTTACACGCGGCAAATGGATTACCAGGCCGGAGACCTTCAGGTCCATCGCGGTGACCTTGGGGGCTTCAAGGAACTCGATGACGATGTCGCTGCCTCCCGGTACGCGGAAGCGAGCGCCCTCGATCCACTCGAGCGCTCCTTCAGGCTTGCCCGGCTGCGACACCATGAGGATCCCCTGGGGATTCAGTGCGACAATCACGCTGATCCCTTTCCCGTTATCGTAGGTGCCTACAAAACCCGCCAGAACGTCCGGCCCCGGCCCTGCAACCCTCGACTTCAGTTGGTAAGGCGAGCTGAGACCCGCTTCCGCGTCCTTGTGCGAATTGGCCTCGTTGGGAAGAGCGAGGGCCTGCCGGTACGCCACCATCGCCTCGTCGCGGTGACCCTCGAGGTCGAAAACATGTCCCAGATGCAACTGGCTGAGAGCCACCGCAGGCTCGTACACCTGCAGGCTGCCGTATCGGTCGAGGACGAACCTGAAGGACCTCTCCGCCTGGTCGAGCTTGCCCGTTTCCTCATAGCAGACACCGAGGCGGAAGCGCCCTTCAAGGGTCTCTGGCACCTTCACGACATACTCCTCGATCTTCTGAATGGCCTCGTCCTTCCGCCCTGTGCTCCAAAGTCCGAGTCCGTCCGCGAGGAGCGGGTAGTCCCTGTAGGCAGGCGTCCAGCGAAGGATCTTATAGTCCGGATCGAGGACCACCCACAGGGGTTTAAGCTCGGTTCGAAATGAAAAGGACGTCGATGCGCCGGAGACGGCGATGGATTTAATCTCCCGCCTCCCCGGAAAAGCCAGGGCGATCTCGACTTCGACCTGATACGGCTCGCCGGCCTGCGTGATTGTTCCCGACGAGACCAACCCGCGGTCCGTCGCTTCGGTCGTCGCGTTGAGGATGAGCTCGGGTGCGCCAGTCCGGTAAAACCACTGTTGGAAAAAGGGATTCAAATCCTTTCCGCTTGCCTTCTCCCAGGCGGCGCGCAAGGCGGTGAGGGTCACCTCCTTCCCCGCGGAGCTTTCGATAATTGCTCGAAGCCCGCGAACGAAGGCATCGTGGCCGATCTTTTCGCGCAGCATATCGTAAACGAACATGCCCTTCGTGTCCGCGAGGTCGTGCAAGGCGGCACTGGCGTCCGACCCGGCGTTGGCGACCCCGAGCGGATAGTCCTTTCCGGGAGGAGTGGCAAAGCGCACGAAGTACTGCCCAGCGGACTGCGAGTAGCCTGGAACGCCGCTCTTCATGAAGCGGCGGGCCGCCCTTTCGCCCTCGAACTGCCGCAGGCACATCGCTGCGGTGATTTGCGCGAGCCCTTCGTCGGTCACCGCCCCGTCGCCGGGTGCGATCAGATTGCCCCACCAGCTGTGCGCCATCTCGTGGGCCACCAGGAGGAGCGGGAACGTGTCGTTCGGAAGGACCCCGGTGGGAAAGAGGTTCATCCCTTG
>JBAVHJ010000104.1:0-4391 GCA_049685715.1 Terriglobia bacterium
GGGGATTTGAGTTTTGGGCTTGCGGGACGACATGGGGCGCCGATAATCGATCCTATGGGCCATTCGATCATGGCCACTGCCGCCCAAACTCCTTGACTCACCTATGCAATCAGCTTAGACTCACCGCAATTTTGCGGGATTTGAGAGCGCGGACACCAAATCACTGCCGCTCACCTGTAATTTCACTCCAAGGAGTTCTTCGTTTGGGGCTCAAGCCGCTCGATTTCTTCCTCATCATCATTTATCTCGTCGGTATTACCCTTTTTGGCGCCCGCTTCCGAAAAAGACAAAAATCCATCAAGGACTATTTTCTCGGCGGCAAGACGGTCCCCTGGTGGGCCATCTGTCTTTCCATCGTCGCCACCGAAACCTCCACCTTGACCGTGATCAGTACCCCGGGTATCGCTTATGGTGGGAATCTCGCATTCATTCAGCTCGTGTTCGGTTACGTGATCGGGCGCTTCATCATTTCGTTCCTGTTCATCCCGCATTATTACAAGGGTGAACTTTACACCGCCTATGAGCTGATGCGGCGCCGTTTCGGGGAGCGGATCAAAAACTATACCGCTTCCATCTTTTTGATCATGCGCGGGCTGGCCGAAGGGGTGCGCGTCTTTGCCATATCCATTGTGGTCAATATTGCGTTGACTTCCCTCTTTGCCCGCCTCGGGCTGAAGCACGGAGACGTCTGGTCGATCATCATCATCACGCTCCTGACCCTTTTCTACACCTTTGAAGGCGGCATGACCGCGGTCATCTGGACCGACGTCATTCAGCTTTGCATTTACATTGGCGGAACGCTGATCGCCTTCGGAATGATCTGGCATCGCATTCCCGGAGGGTTGTCCGAAATTGTCTCAATGGCCGGCCCGAAGCTCTCCTTCCTGGACTTCACTTTCTCTTTGACCCGGACCTACACGTTTTGGGCGGGGATCTTCGGCGGGACTTTTCTCACCATGGCGAGTCACGGAACCGACCAGTTGATCGTTCAACGGCTGCTGACGGCACGTAACGAACACGACAGCAAGAAGGCGCTCATCACCAGTGGATTTGTGGTGCTCTTCCAGTTCTCGCTTTTCCTCTTCATCGGAGTAATGCTGTGGGTCTTCTATCAGAAGTTTCCAACGACCCAGGTCTTTAAGACCAACGACTACATCTTCCCCACCTTCGTCATTACGCAGCTTCCCACCGGAATTTCCGGCCTCATCGTGGCCGCCATCCTCGCCGCTGCCATGGCGAATCTTTCGAGCTCTTTTAATTCCTTAGCTTCCACGACCTTGATGGATTTCTACAAACCCTTGTTCCGGCCGCAAGCGACCGACCAGCACTATCTCCGCCTTTCACGCTGGCTGACCGTAGGGTGGGGATTGATTCTGATCGGCATTGCGGTGCTCGCCCGACAATGGGGATCGGTGCTCGAAGTCGGACTGACGATCGCTTCGGTGACCTATGGAGCGCTTCTGGGAATCTTTCTGATGGGAGTACTGACTCGTGCAGCCAACGAGCGTGGCGGGATGATTGGTATGACGGTCAGTCTGATCACCATGGTGGCAATCCAGTTTTTTCCGAAATGGGCGCCCGCATGGAACGAGTGGGCCGGGACGGGATGGCTCCAGATCGCGCCTTCGCATATTGTGAAGATAGGATGGCCGTGGTTTACGCTCATCGGCACGGCAGTCACCTTCGCCGTGGGGATGATTTTCAGCAAGATTTTCAAACCCGGACCAGCAGCCCCCACCGTTTCACAGTGATGGACCGACGAAGGACCGATCGATCGGGGCTGAAACTTTTCAAAGGATTAAGACCGTAACCCGCTGACCACATGACCTCTGCTCCCGAAAGACTTGTTCGTGGCCTAACGCTTGTCGATGCATCCTCGATCATCATGGGCACGGTTATCGGGACCGGGATCTTCATCGTTCCCGCGTACATGGCCCAGGCTATGGGCACTCCCCTTCTGGTCTTTGCCGTATGGATTTTTGCCGGCTTCCTTTCGTTGGCAGGCGCCTTAACGTACGCGGAACTCGGCGCCGCGTTCCCGGCGGCAGGGGGCGAGTACGTTTACATACGCGAGGCCTACGGCCCCCTGTTCGGTTTCCTGTACGGCTGGACCTACTTTCTGGTCGGCAAAACGGGGTCCCTGGCGACCTTGGCGACAGGCTTCGCGCTCTACTTCAGTGACTTGGTTCCGCTGCAAAAGATCTATTTTCGATATGAATACAGTTTTTTCGGCCATCCCGCAGCCATCACCCTGAGTCATCAGGTGTTGGTGGCAATCGGTATTATTTGCTTCCTGTCCCTGGTCAATGTTTTTGGGGTGGTCACGGGAGGGCGGCTTCAGAGCCTTCTCACCGGGCTCAAGGTAGGGATTATCTTGTTGCTAGTGGTCCTCGGATTGACGATCGGGCATGGTTCTGCTTCCAACCTCTCATCCCATCTAACGCCCGTCGCCCAGACCGGACTACTGAGCCTGTTCGGCGTCGCTATGGTCAAGGCGCTGTGGGCCTACGATGGCTGGAACAACGGCAACATGGTGGCAGGAGAAATCAAGAACCCTCAACGCAACCTGCCGCTTGCACTGATCTATGGGACCGGCGGGGTCATGCTTCTTTATCTGCTGGCCAATTTGATGTACTTCTACGTTCTTCCAATTAACCGCGTGGCCGCCTCTCCTCGCGTGGCCGCGGAAGTCGCGCGCACCTTCCTTGGAAATGCGGGCGGAACTTTTGTCGTCGTGGCGGTCTTGATTTCGTGCTTCGCTGCCATTAATGGCTCCATCCTCTCCGGAGCCAGAATCTACTTTGCAATGGCTGAAGACAAGTTGTTCTTCGCCCGCGTGGCCCGCCTTCATCCCAAATACCGGACCCCGGTTTTTTCTATCCTGGTGCAGGCGGTTTGGGCATCCCTGCTCACTCTCACAGGAACCTACGACCAGCTACTTACCTATGTCATTTTTGCGGAGTGGATTCTTTACGCGCTAGGGACAGCCAGTGTTTTCATTCTTCGCAAGAAGTATCCCGACTTGCCTCGCCCGTATAAAACATGGGGTTACCCCGTTGTTCCCTTTCTTTTCATCCTGGTCGCACTGTTTCTGTTGTCGAACACCATCCGCACAGATGCCAAGGATTCCCTCATGGGACTCTTCTTGATTGCACTCGGCCTGCCTGCATATTGGTACTGGCGCAGGAAACAAGCGGCAAATGAGTAGGAACGGAGTTACGCCTTCTTGTTTGGCTGGCAGGCCTCTGAATCCGTTTGAGAGAACCCTGTACGCTTACATCTTGACGTAAACGTAAAGAGCAGATATCATTACAGGGATCGAATGCAAACCAATCTGAACTTTAAATCGATGGAGGGGTGTTTATGACACGACGTTTGAGTAGTGTTCTTCTGGTTCTTGCCCTTGTGCTTACCGCTTCGATGCTTTATGCCGCCGACGATAGCTGGACCGGGACCATCAGCGATTCGCATTGCGGCGCGATGCATGCCAAGGCCAGCAAGGCTGCAGAGACCTGCGTGGAGAAGTGCATCAAAGGCGGCAATTCCTACGTGTTCGTCAATGGTGCCGACAGCAAGGTTTATAAGCTGGATCCAGCAGATAAAGCAAAAGGCCACGGTGGTCACGAGGTAACAGTAACGGGGACCTTGGATGGCGACACCATTCATGTGAAATCGATTGAAGCCGCGGGGAAGATGTAAATCTCCTGCACGTGCGACATCCAGGTTATTCAAAAAGCACTCCATTTAATGGAGTGCTTTTTTTTGGATACCACTCGACCCAAGGTTCCCGGGGACATTATTATTTAAGCGGTGGAAAGTATGACCTTGGGTTTAACCTCCGACCAATCATCGCCAGTTCCGCTTGGACCCACAAGGCCGATTCCGACGAGTTCATCGCCATCCGCCATTAAGCGGACCCATTGACGATCCGGGAGCGAACTGAGGGTAGAATCCTTATCGGGGTCCTGCTTCCGTTCAATCAGGAATGCCATTCCATTCTTGACCCGCTTCAAGTCCTCCTTCTGGATTGAAATGGTGGGCATCCAAGGAAGGAGCTTCTCCATGGGAATCAATTGTTTAATCCACTCGTTTGAAGGCGCGCTCCCCCCCCTCCCCTTTTGAAGGTGAATGAAATCCAGCGCTTGTTTCAGGGTGAATTCCCCACTTGCTAACCTTCTCAAAGAGGTGAGATGTGCCCCGCAACCCAGACTCTTCCCCAGGTCATGGGCCAGAGAGCGGATGTAAGTGCCTCCTGAACACTCCACTCTGAATTCTGCCTCCTCCTCCGAGATCAAAACCAAATCAAATTGGTAGACCTCGACCTGGATGGGTTTCAATTCAACGGATTGGTTTCTTCTTGCCAGCCGGTGAGAGGAGATGCCCTGTACTTT
>JBAVHJ010000105.1:0-3781 GCA_049685715.1 Terriglobia bacterium
GGCTTGGTGGCAACAGGGGGTCTGGTGCGAATCGGGACCTGGGCGGCGGCGTGTTGGACAAGCGCCGCCGAAAGAACGATCCCGGCAAGCAGCGCTGAAAGAACAGTTTTTTCCCACGACATTGGATCTCTCCTTTGGAAAACCCCAACCCAACTTACCTCGGAAAGTTGCACCTGAGATTGTAAAAGAGTACACGTCGGTCGGGCATGGGCTATGAGAACTGGAGGCGGGAATCCGAGATGGGAATCCGCGCAGGGTCGGCCGCGCTGGAGCCGTCCCGCAATCAGGATTGCAGCGAGCGAATAGCAAAGCTCAGGTCCAGCGACGCACAGGAGCGGCGCAAACCGAATGGTATAATCATTGTTCGTCCTCACGTGGCTGTCCGCAGTGGGCGCGTAGCTCAATTGGCAGAGCAACTGACTCTTAATCAGTAGGTTGTAGGTTCGATTCCTACCGCGCTCACCATCTTTTCAACAACTTGGCAGCTTCGGTCTAAACCTCGTTCCACCGATTGTGTCCTTTTTGTGTCCGTACTAGACTCGATGGCTGGCCACCTCGGCCACCTCATCGATGTTTTGGTGCTGGTACTTCATGGTCGTGCTCACGGTTGTGTGCCCCATGACGTTCATGACCGCGAACAAGTTTTTGGTTGCCCGATACATCTCAGTTCCAAAGCCATGACGCGCGCAATAGAGGACGAGGTCATTTGGCAACCCAGCCTCCTTTCTGGCTTTCTCGAACTGTTTGGCGACCGTTGTCAGATGCCCACCGCGGGCGCGTCTTGAGGGAAAGATCCATCCCTCCTTCTGCTCCGAGTATCGCGCCAGAAGTGCCTGGCGAACACGCGGACTGATTGGCACGTATCTCCGTCCCTTGGGCGATTTGCTCTCGTAGACGAAATATCGTTTGTTGTCCCAGTCCAGGTGCTCCCATCTCATTCGAAAAACTTCCTTCTGGTTGCGCATCCCGGAATCACGCATGATCATCAACACATCGCGAAGCGGCTGTTTGCAGAAAGGCAAAAGCTTAGCTTCTATGTCAGCGTCAATGACGCGCTCCCGTGCGTGCTCCTGCATGAGTTTGATCTTTGGAGAAGCCTTGATGATGGTCCATTCTTCGGCTTTTCCGAGCATCCGCCGCAGGGTACGCAAGGCGTTGTTGTGATTTGACGGACCACCTGGAAAGGTAAGCCGGTCGGCATCATCCCTAGTGATCGCATTGAGCCTTATCGCCGCTACGCCAGTCTCTTCAAGCAACCGCCAACCGTTCCCGTAATAGTCCTTAGTTTCTTGCTTGAGTGTCGTGTTGCCTTCCACCCATTCAAAAAACCTGGTCTTGAAATCACGCAACAACGGGCTGCGCTTTTTGAGAACTACATCTCCTTTCTCTTCGGCTTGGGCAAGCAGCAGCGATTCCACTCGCCGGGCCGCCGCCAGGTTTGCTTTCTTTGTAGATCCACGGTAGCGCGTACCGTCGACCCAAAAATGGTAATGGTAGATCCCACCTCGTCTGTGCAGAGCCATTGCTCTAGCCTCCATGTGCCCGCACGGACGGCATTCGCTTGTTGGCTCTGACGTAACGTTCTACGTCAGCAAGATCATACTTGATTCGTCCGCCCAATTTCACGTAGACCGGACCGATCTCCGTACAACGCCAGTAGCGCAAAGTGCTTTCTGCGACGCCCCAAATCTCTGAGAGTTCTTTGGTGCTGACGAGTTGCCGGCGACTGTATTGGTCCACCGGTTCAACGCGGCGCATTGGCGCTTGAAACGGAAAGACCGCTCCCGAGAGGTTGGCGCTAGAATGCTCGCTGCGATCATCCAGCCTTGCAACGTTTTCCGCAGTCTGAAGCACAAAGGAATTTCGCATGTTTCACCTTACTTCCGACTCGCATATGGGAATGGCCAGAGTCCACCCCTGTCACTGTGCAACCCCTGGATCTCCGCAATAGCAGTGGCTCAGATCTGACCAATGCCGTTTTCGGCCGGTCGAGTCCGGCGGAACCCACAATCTTTGTCCACGTTGCTTCAGTTCTGCCGCCGTGTCTAATGAAATTTCGGAAGTCTGTTATTCCTTCTGCGACTAATAGCTTTTAGAAACGAGTGCATTTCGTCAGATTTCCCATGATCGCGCGGCTTTGTGGACGTGTAGCTTGATGAAATAGCGGAACTTGCGGAAACACCAAAAATCCAGGAAAGCGCCAAAGAATCTTGATTTAGCGGTGGTGCCTGGACTTTGTCTCGGCCTTGTTCCGCGGCTTCCAATGCCATTCAGAGCATTCCAGCGGGGCATTCGGAGGGAGTGTGAGTGAGCGAAGAGTTAACGAAATGACATTGGATACTTACTTTGTTACTCGGAGCATAGAGATTCTTTCTCTCTGTCTCGACTACGAGTTCACCTGCCAAAGCACAATCACGACAAGCTATTAGTCCTCCAGGGAATAACAGACTTCCGAAATTTCATTGGACAGCGAAATTTGGTACGGTTACTCTGGCATCACACGCAGCAGAGTTTGGATGCTCCTACCTTCTCCGACACCGAAGCCGAGATTGGAGAAGCCGTCGATTTCGTCGTCCATGTCGAGCGTCAACCAGTTCGCCGTATCGTCCGCGAAGTGCCCGCCCTTCGCGGCTTACGACCGTGGCGCAAAACGCTTCCTGAGCGAGCCGATATTCGAGGTGCAACATGCTGCATATTAAGACGCCGAATGCGACAAATATTGCCGCCAACTTCCTCACCCGTTGCTTCGCTCCCGGGTGACACGATTGCGCTGTGTCTTCGACGCGAGAATCCCGCCGGGATTCTTCAGCGAAAGGTTCCTCTGGAGCGTGCGATTGCACTCACGGCGCAGAGGATGACTGCCCGGAGAAAGATCGCTTGATTCAGCACCTAAATAAGGAGAAGAAATGCCACTACTTGAAATCAATTTGAGCCGGTACATCAGCGCTTCCATTCGGCTGGACAAAACGACCGCCGAGCAGGTCGATCAATACGCCGCTTTCGTCCACGCATCTGCGGACGATGTTGTGGAGAAAGCGCTCAACTATGTCTTCTCGAAGGACCGCGACTTCCAGGACTTTCTGAAGACGCCACAGGCCAAGCAGATCCCTTCCACGTTGCGCGTCCGTAGAGGCCCGAATAGACATGCGAAGAATGACGCGGAGCAGCCGACGAAGAAGCCTGGAGCCGGGGTGGAGTCCACGCCTTCTGTAGGGGTAATGAAGGCGTGATCCTGCATTCAATTTCGTGCTGGAGCAAGAACGGTGCTTCGCACCGGGTTAATTGTGACACTCCACCCCTGGGAGGGAACTGTAGGGAAACCTGCGAGGGCCCTCGGGGAACCATCCTGGCATCCGATAGATAGCGTATTCCGGGGTTCCGTGAGGAAACCCGTGTATACCTGCGTAAACGCGGGTGTCGGGAGAGTGGAGCGATGTCGCTGCTCGATGAGAAGAACCTGGCAGCGGAGGCGGCCAAGCGGGCGCGATTCCGAGTGCATCACGTGGGGACGAAGCTGAACCAGGCGGAGCTGCACGAACTGGAGGCGCTGGCCGCAAAACGGAAGCAGACGCAGGGGGAGCTGATCCGTCGCCTGATCTTGCGCGAGCTCGAACATGACAAGACGGGGCTCCGGCCCAGTGCTGAGATGGTGGAAATCACGGCGTGCCGGCTGCTGTTGGTGAACCTGCTTGGTCCGTTGGCAAAAGGCCAAGCGATGACGCAAGAGGGGTTCGACGGCATCGTGGACGAGGTCATGAAGCAGAAGGCGCGTGTGGCTCGG
>JBAVHJ010000106.1:0-14590 GCA_049685715.1 Terriglobia bacterium
GGTCCACCCCACGTTCATGGCCAGTGTGCCTCGCCTCTATGAAAAAATGTACATGCGACTCCAGGAGCGGGCCGCCTCCGCATCATCTGTCCAGAAGAAGATCTTTGATTGGGCTGTCGCCACAGGGAGGGAATGGGCGAAACAAAAGCTGGCAAAGAAACCCGTGGGAGGATGGCTTGAAATGCGTCATCGCCTGGCAGACCGGCTCGTTTTTTCTAAGTTCCGCGAGCGGACTGGTGGCCGCATCCGGTTCTTTCTCTCCGGAGGCGCTCCGCTGGCACGCGAGCTGGGGGAATTTTTTTATGCAGCGGGGCTGCTTATCCTGGAAGGTTATGGTTTGACAGAAACCTCGCCGGTCATCACCTTCAACCGGAATGAATCGTTTAAATTCGGGACCGTGGGCCAGCCCGTCCGAGGAGTCGAAGTGAGCATTGCCGAAGACGGAGAGATCCTGACCCGGAGCGATTCGGTCATGATGGGATACTATCGCCACCCCGAGGAAACCGCCGAGGTGATGACAGGTGGCTGGTTTCACACCGGCGATATCGGGGTCATGGATGATGAGGGTTTTCTGCGCATCACCGATCGCAAGAAGGATTTGATAGTCACCTCCGGAGGAAAGAATGTCGCCCCGCAGAATATTGAAAACCAATTGAAAACCTGCAGCGTGGTCCAAAACATCGTTGTGGTCGGCAATCGGAGGAACTACGTGAGCGCCCTCGTGGTGCCCAATTTTGAGAGGGTTGAAGCTTATGCCCGCATGGCCGGGATCACGTTTCAATCGCGGGAAGACCTGGTGAAGGATCCTGAAATTGCGGATTTTGTCCTTAGAGAGATCAATGCCGCCACTCCCGAACTGGCCAGTTTCGAACGCGTCAAGAAGATCGCATTGTTGTCGAACGATTTCACGATCGAGTCCGGTGAGTTGACCCCCACGATGAAGGTGAAGCGAAACGTGGTGGAGGCGCATTACAAGGAGCAGATTGACCGCCTCTACGGGTAGGGGAGGCCTTCGGCTCGCGAGGGACTGGCTAATTGTGAGGGGTTATGAGAAAATGAATGAACATTCATTCATTTGTACAAGGTTGTCGGTCTGGACAATCAGGACGCAGGAGAGGAACCACGCATGCAACATCGCATATTAAAGGTAGCGGTCCTGGGCGCAGGAACGATGGGAGCACAGATCGCGGCCCATCTGGCCAACGCGGGAGTTGAATGTGTCCTGCTCGATATGATTCCGGCTGAACTGGAGAGCGACGAGAAGTCCCGCGGGCTAACACGGGAGGATCCCGGGGTGCGGAATCGCCTGGCCCGACGAGGGCTCGAGACGGCGCTGAAAATGAAGCCTGCGGCCTTTTTCCTTCCTGAAAACGCCGCCCGGGTGCGCATCGGCAATTTTGAAGATCATCTGGGCTGGTGCGCGGAAGTGGACTGGATCATCGAGGCGGTGGCCGAGAAAATCGACATCAAGCAACAGCTGCTGGGGAGGGTAGAGGCTATTCGCCGGCCGGGGACGCTCGTCAGTTCCAACACTTCTGGCCTGTCTGTTGCAAAAATCGCGGCCCCGTTTTCAGAGGAATTCCGCCAGCACTGGGCGGGAACACATTTCTTTAACCCCCCGCGGTACATGAAGCTGATGGAATTGATTCCCATCCCGGAAACAAAGCCGGAGGTCATCGAGATCCTGGCGTCCTTTTGCGACCAGGGTTTGGGCAAAGGGGTCGTCTTGTGTCACGACACCCCCGCCTTTATTGCCAACCGGATCGGGACCTATGGAATGATGCGCACGATCCAGGTCATGCTGGAAGAGGGGTACCGGATTGAAGAGGTGGACGCGATGACCGGGGCGGCGTTGGGGCGCCCCAAGACGGCATCGTTCCGCACTTTGGATGTGGTCGGACTCGATGTCTTCTCCCACGTCGCCCAGAATATGTTCATTAACGCGCCCGATGACCAGGCCCGGGAGGTCTTTGTCCTTCCCCAATTCATTCAACAGATGCTCACAAACCGGTGGTTTGGCGACAAGGCAAAACAGGGCTTTTATAAGAAGAAGAGAACAACCGAAGGCGACGAGGTATTGGCGCTCGATTACAAGACGATGCAATACAGTCCGCGCGTCAAGGTGAAGTTCGACTCCCTTGAAGCAAGCAAGGCCATCGAAAATGTGGAGGAGCGCCTCCGGTCTGTCGTGTTTGCTAAAGATCGCGCCGGGACCTTCATCTGGAAAACCCTGAGCGACACGCTGCTTTATGCCGCCCGGCACATTCCTGAAATTACCGATGATATCGTGTCCATCGACCAGGCCTTGCGCTGGGGGTTCAACTGGGAATTAGGGCCGTTCGAGGTTTGGGACGCGATCGGGGTTGAAGCATCGGTGTCGCGGATGAAGGCAGAGGGAAAAGAAATCCCTCCCCTCGTGGAATCGCTGCTCGCTTCCGGCCGGCCGCACTTCTATGAGAGCCGCCAGGGGCAACGATTCTATTTCGACCTCGGCTCGCGGAGTCATCAACCCATCGCCGAGAAACCCGGCCTTCTCCTTCTGCGCGCTCTGAAAGATCGCTCTAAAGTCATCCGCACCAATCCCGGCGCCAGCCTCATCGACCTGGGAGAGGGCGTGGCCTGTGTGGAGTTTCACTCCAAGATGAACGCCATTGGGGGAGATACTGTGCAGATGATGCAGCACGCACTTCGTGAAGTCGACAAGAACTTCGCGGGGCTTGTGATCGGGAATCAAGGGGAGAACTTTTCGGTCGGCGCCAACCTCGTGATGCTCCTCTTGGCCGCCCAGGAGGGGGAGTGGGATGAGGTTGATCTGATGGTACGCGCCTTCCAGAATGCCAATATGTCCCTGCGTTATTCTTCCAAGCCCGTTGTGGTGGCCCCGTTTGGGATGACGCTGGGCGGCGGTTGTGAGGTGACGCTGCATGGGGACCGCGTTTGCGCTTTGGCGGAAACTTACATCGGCCTGGTGGAGGTGGGCGTGGGTTTGGTGCCGGCCGGCGGCGGTACGAAAGAGTTTTTGATCCGGCATCTCGATCGCGTCGGGAAGAGTGAGGATGTCGATTTGTTTTCCTTCGTGAAACAGGTGTTTGAGACCATCGGCATGGCAAAGGTGGCAACCAGCGCCGCCGAGGCCCGGCAGATGGGCTTCTTGCGCGCAAGTGACCGTATCGTCATGAACCGCGACCGGCTGATCGCCGAAGCCAAACAAACGGTCCTTGAAATGGTCAGGGAAGGCTATGTCCCTTCCCGGCCCCGGACCGATATTCCCGTGCCCGGCCTCTCAGCCCTTGCAACCCTGAAACTGGGACTCTATTTGATGCATCAGTCCGGGTTTATCAGTGAGCACGATGTGAAGGTGGGAACCCGGCTGGCCACGGTCCTCTGCGGCGGCGAGCTCAGCTCAAGGCAAAGGGTCAGCGAACAGTATCTGCTTGACCTGGAGCGTGAGGCTTTTTTGAGCCTGTGCAGCGAACGCAAGACGCTCGAACGCATTCAGCACACTCTCAAGACCGGCAAGCCGCTGAGGAATTAAGATCCTTCGATGATTTGGGGATGGGGAGAACATTTATGAACGAAGCAGTGATTGTCTCAGCGGTTCGAACGGCGGTTGGCAAGGCGCCCCGGGGAACGCTCAAGGACACGCGCCCGGACGACATGGCCGGCGCCATGATACGCGAAGCAATGGCGCGTGTGCCCGAATTGGCTGTCGAGGAAGTCGATGACGTCATTCTGGGCTGCGCCATGCCCGAGGCGGAGCAGGGGATGAACGTGTCCCGGGTGGCCTCCTTTCTCGCGGGCCTTCCCGATTCCGTGCCGGCCATGACCATCAATCGGTTTTGTTCATCCGGCTTGCAGTCGATCGCTTTGGCCGCAGAGCGAATCCGGACCGGCGCGGCCCAGGTGATCGTCGCGGGGGGAACAGAAACGATGTCGATGATTCCAATGGGAGGGCATAAAATCGTCCCGAATCCCTCCCTCGTGGATTCGCGCCCCGGCGTATATCTTTCAATGGGTTTGACCGCAGAAAATCTGGCACGACAGTACTCCATCTCGCGAGAGGAGTCGGACCAGTTTTCTTATGACAGCCACTGTAAAGCCCTCAAGGCCATCGAGGAGGGAAAGTTTAAAGAAGAGATTGTTCCTCTGACGGTAAAAATGGTCACCGCCGTGTCCGCCAACGGGACAATGAAAAAGTCGGTCCGGGAGATCACCTTTGCCACAGACGAAGGACCGCGGCGGGACACTTCGCTCGAATCACTGGCCAAGCTGAAGCCGGCATTCCACGCGCAGGGGACGGTGACCGCGGGCAACTCCTCGCAGATGAGCGATGGGGCTGCGGCGGTCGTGGTCTTGTCCGGGGAAAAAGCGAGACAGATGGGCCTTCAACCCCTGGCGCGGTTCGTGGCATTTGCGACGGCCGGCGTGGACCCGGAGCGCATGGGCATTGGCCCCGTTGCCGCGATCCCGAAGGCGATCCAATTGTCAGGACTGAAGCTGGCAGACATCGATTTGATCGAGCTCAATGAAGCCTTTGCCGTCCAGTCGCTGGCCGTCATCCGGGAGGCCGGGCTGGATCCCGCGCGGGTGAACGTCAATGGGGGCGCGATCGCCCTGGGCCATCCGCTGGGATGCACCGGATCGAAGTTAACGGCCACCCTGATTTATGAGATGCGGCGTCGTCACGTTCGGTACGGAATGGTCACCATGTGCATCGGCGGCGGGATGGGCGCAGCAGGGATTTTCGAGAACTTGCAGCGATAGAGGAACTGCGGGGGGAGCCAACACCCCCGGTCTCGAAGGATTTGCAGCAAGAAAGAGAGGATGATATGAGCACCGCAACGCCTGTAAAATCAACCTATGTGAAGGGCGGGAGCTGGCTTGTCGAGGAGACTCCACCCCGGGAGATTTTTGCTCCCGAAGACTTTTCAGACGAGCAGAAACTGATGGCCCAAACCGCAGAACAGTTCATGGATCAGGAGGTCGTCCCCCGCGCCCAGGATCTGGAAGAAAAAAAAATCGAGACGAATGTTGAACTCTTGAAAAAAATGGCCCCGCTTGGCCTGCTGGGCATCGATGTCTCTGAGAAATTTGGCGGCATGGAGATTGACAAGGTCACGGGAATGATCCTGGCCGAAAAACTGGCACATGAGGGCTCGTTCGCGTGTTCTCATGGGAGTCATACCGGCATCGGCTCGTGGCCCATGGTGTATTACGGGACAGACCCTCAAAAGCGGAAGTATCTTCCTCGCATTTGCACCGGCGAATTGATTTCCTCGTACGCCCTGACAGAGCCCCATTGCGGATCCGACGCCTTGGCGCTGACGACCCGCGCCGACCTGGGCGCCGACGGAAAAAGCTACACCCTGAATGGAACCAAGATGTTCATCACCAACGCCGGTTTCGCGGACCTGTTCATGGTGTTTGCGAAGATCGGCGGAGACAAGATAACGTGTTTCATTGTGGAGAAGAACTTTCCTGGGGTCTCAACAGGGGCCGAAGAACATAAGATGGGGATCATGGGTTCTTCCACCCGCACGCTCATTCTGGAAGATGCCAAAGTGCCGGCCGAGAACATCCTGGGTGAAATCGGCAAAGGTCACAAGATCGCCTTCAATTGCCTGAATATGGGTCGGCTCAAACTGGGGGCGGGCGCCGTGGGCGGTTCCAAATTCTGCATGACGTATGCGATCCAGTATGCGAAGGAACGGACCGCTTTTGGCAAGGCCATCGCCGAGTTCGGCCTGATTCAGCAGAAAATTGCCGAGAGCTGTGTCCGGATTTATGCCGCGGAGTCGATGACGTATCGGACCGCCGCCCTGATCGATACTCTCTTGTCGGGGGTCTCAAAGGATTCTCCGGGGGGCTCGGAACAGGTGTTGAAAGGAATCGAGGAATATGCCACGGAATGCTCCATCATGAAAGTGATGGGGAGCGAATTCTTGGACTATGTATGCGATGAGGCCGTCCAGATCTTTGGAGGCTACGGTTACAGCAAAGATTACCCGGTAGAGCGGTTCTATCGGGACGCCCGCATCAATCGGATTTTCGAGGGGACCAACGAGATCAACCGATTGCTCATTCCCGGCATGCTCCTCCGGCGCGCGATGAAGGGGGAATTGCCATTGATCTCCGCGGCCCGAAAACTGATGGACGAGATCCTGGGATTCCCGTCCCTCGAGGAAGAGAGCCTCGAATTGCTCTCGCGGGAACAGAAGTTCGTCAAAAACGCCAAGAAGATCGCGTTGATGACGGCAGGCGCAGCCGTACAGAGATATATGGACAAGGTGGCGGACCAGCAGGAGGTGATGGGGCACATCTCGAACATCATCATGGAGGTCTATGCCTGCGAGTCGTCACTGCTTCGAACTTTGAAAGTAATGGAGTCACTGAGCCGGGACAAGGCGCAATTGCATATCGCCATGACCGAGCACTATGTCAGCGGTGCGGCCGCGCGGATCGACGCGGAAGCCAAGGCCGCCCTGTCGACGATTGCCGAAGGAGACATGCTGCGGACTCAGCTTTCGGCCCTCAAGCGCTTCAGCAAGTATGTGCCGGTCGATACCGTGGCGACCGGCCGGTTGATCGCGCAGACGGCTCTCAATGCAAATGGCTGGCCGCTCAAGACCCATTAAGCCAGGGTGGGATCGATCCCACGGGGAACGATCCTTCTAGCAGGATTCTCTCAGGTTCGAGGAGAAGGCGATGCGCCCGAAGGGTCGACTCGTGGCGAGGATTCTTCTCTGTTCATGACAGGAAGGAAATTGCTCAACCTGCCGCTATACAAAATTGCGGTCCCCACACCGTTTCCCGTAGGGCCGGTGAATGTCTACCTCATCACGGAGCCTGAGGTCACGCTGATTGACGCGGGGCCTCATACTCCGGAGGCCCATGAGAGCGTTGTACAGGGACTGCGCGAGAGATCCCTCAGCCTGCGGGATGTCAGCAAGATCTACATCACTCACGGACATCCGGATCATTATGGACAGGCTGCCTTGCTGGTCCGAGAGTCGGGAGCCACCCTCTTTGCCCCGAGTCCCGATAGCGTGGATTTTCAACACCGGATCAACCAGGAGTTCTATCTCCGCATGTACGAACTGGCGGGGGTTCCACGGGCAATCGTCAATCTGTTTGAGGAGGAGTTTCGTTTTCTCCAGGAGGTCACAGAACCTTTCACCGAGTACACCCCGATCCAGGAGGGGGACCGCCTTCTGTGCGGTGATTTGGAATTTACAATCATCTCCACTCCCGGGCACACTCCGGGGAGCGTCTGCTTCTATGCGAAAGAGCGGCGCCTCTTGATTGCTGCCGACACGGTGATTAAGCGAATTACCCCCAACCCAATTCTCAATGAGGATCCGTCCCGGCCCGGAAAGCGTTACCCGAGTCTGAAAAACTACCTGGCTTCGCTGGAAAAACTCCAAAGCCTGGGTCCGGAACTGGTGTGCTCAGGGCACGGAGACGACGTGGATGAGTTTCCAGCCCTCTACTCGAAGATGATGCGGCACCATGAAGCGCGCCAGGGAAAGGTCCTTGCCCTTCTCCACGGACGGGAGAAATCCCTCTGGGCTCTGGTCCAGGAGCTTTTTCCCGAAGTGGGGAACAGTGGAATGTTCCTTGCCCTGTCTGAAGCATTTGCCCATGTTGATCTACTGGAGGAGGGCTCGCGGGTGCGTTGGATTGAGAGGGATGGAATGCAAAGGGTTGAGGCTGTGAACCGTTAACCGAACAGCCGATCACAGCGCCCGATCCCTCACGCTGGTTTGCCCGCGGGGAGAGTGAAATGAAACTGGCTCCCCGTGCCGAGTTGGCTTTCCACCCATACCCGCCCCCCATGCGCTTCCACGAGCAGTTTGACGATATAGAGTCCCAGCCCGGTCCCTTCAATGCTGCGTGTCTGTTCGGTACGAACCCGGTAGTAGCGTGAAAACAGCTTAGGCAGTTCCTCCGCAGGGATGCCCATCCCCTGATCGCTCACCACAATCTCGACTTCCTTGCCGTTCTCGCCCGGTCTCGCAGCCAGCGTGATGGAATTGCCTTCGCGCGTGTATTTAATGCCATTGCTGACGAAATTCTCGAGGATTTCCATCACGCGCAGTTTATCGCCCATGACCGGGGGCAGGTTGGGGGCAACCTCGCGTAGGATGGGGCATTGATGCGAATGGGCAGCGATCTGTTCGTCGATGAGGGCCTCAATTGACAACGCGCCGACGGTGATGGTGATCTCTCCACCTTCGATTCGTGACACCGCCATCGTGTCATCAATAATCGCGACAATGCGGCGGACGTTTCCCATGATGATTTGGGTGGCCTGAAGAAGCGTGGGATCGGCGGGAGCGGCCTCCTGCATGAGTTCTGCGAATCCATGGATCCCATGCAGGGGGGACTTCACGTCGTGAGACAGGATGGACATCAAGTTGGTTTTCAATTCATTGCTCTTGGCCAGTTCCTGGTTCACATTCTTGAGTTCCTCAATCAGCAAGGCGTTTCGCAACCACAACGAAATCAAGTTGGACAGCGCTTCGGCCAGTTCCACCTCGTGCGGCGCGAATTTCGCATTCAACCCCATGCGGTGGACCACCACGAAGCCGAGCGCCTGGTCCTGCGGGATGAGCGGGGCGATCAAATAAGGGGACGATCCGGCGGCATGGATTTCCTCTGCCACGTGTCGCGGGAGCACGCGACTGGAGGAGGAAGAGAGAACGCAGACATGTTGCGTGCGGAGGGCTTCATTCAACTCCACCAGGGAACGAGTCGGAAGGATCTCCTCTTCAGCCTGGTTTCGCTTGAGCGCCTCCGGAGAGAAGAATCTCCGGATGCGGGCCGTTTCCCTGGCTTGGACTACCGGGGTCGAGGATCGATGCTGCAGTTCCACCAGGGCGATCCGGCAGTCCGGAATGGCATCGAACAGATAGCCCACCAGCTTGCGTAATATTTCTTCCCGATCCATCACATTGAACAACTCGCGGTTGGCACGAAGCAGCGTGGTCAGGGCGCGATCGTGGGAACGCAGGGAGGAATGAATGCCGGCGTTCCCGATCGCCACGCCGAGATGCTCACCGAACCGTTGAAGCGCTTCGATCTCGGGATCGGAAGGAACCACGCCCGGAGGGGCAGCCAGAAGCAGAAGGGCGTCGACGCGCCCGCCGAGAAGAATGGGAACCGTAATTTCCGTTGCGTTGGTGTGTAACAGGGAGGTTTTGCGATTGCGCTCTTCGGCAATGACGATCTTGGGTTGTTTGGTGCGAACCACCATGCCCAGGACGCCTTGACTGAATCCGGTCTGGTAGTTCTTCGGAATCGGAGTCGCCACATCTCCGGATTGTGCGCGCAGAAAGATCATCCTCTGGAGTGTGTCCACATTGAACAACGCCACGTGGATGTATCCGAGCGCGAATCGCAGACTGTCGGCGGTAATCCGGAAAATACTGTCGAAATCGAGTGTGGACAGCACCACACGGCTGACTTCTGCCAGGGCCTGCGAGAGGTCTGTCGTGGGTTTCTTGGGGGCCGTACTTTTGTCCATGTTGGCGTTGCGAACCGTTATGAGGTGCTCGCCGGAACCAATCCCACGCCACCGCGCTTAGGATCGCTGCCGGTAGGGTGGTGGGTTCACTTCTTAGAATCCTATATTGTTGGTCATTGGAAGTTTCATTTTCTGGGGCCGAGCGCCCAGGAGAACCTCCATCCCCGCTGAATGCCTGCCGGAGCGCTGTAGGGAATTGTAAGTCGAGAAGGAAGCCTGAAGCAATGAGAATCTCCCCTTAGCGGATTCCACAGCCCATTTCGATCTCTTGCATTTCAGGTGTGACCTGGATTCCCGCGATGCGGCGCGATGTCCCTGGCGTGCGCACAAACTCCGGATACCAATGGGCAGAAATGATGGAACAAGGGAGCGGTTAGCTTGAGGAAGAATTCCTCCACCGGAAGCGGGGTGATCGTTCAGATACGACCTACACAATGGGCGCTCCCCCAGACGAAGATTCCCCCGATCCCGCTTGCGGGATCGGGGGGATGAATTTTGGAGTGAATGACCGCCTTGTCGTAAGCGGAAATTGAATCATCCCCCAGCTTCCGCCGGGGGAATTCAGAATTGGAGGCGTACATATTAAATCCAATGGGCAGGGGGAGGCCTTCGACATTCGTCAGTTCATCAATCGGCATTAAGAACACGCAGGTCATCCGGCCAGCTTCTTGCCCTCTGGGGAATGTCGAAGTCTGACACGGCTGGTAGCGATACCACAAATATTCCCCCGAAATACGTGAGTCTCCGGAGCGGGGAATTCAGCCCTTCTGATCGTTTGAGACGGCCAGAGAGAAAAAAGTCATTGCAAAATGAAGGTCTTCGGTTCGATCGGCTGATTGAATGAGATTTTTTCGATTTTGGTCTCCCATTCCCCCATGAATGTTTGTGTCCCAGCCTCCGTCGTCAAATGGATCGTCCAGCGCGAGGGGAGCATCAGCCCGTCCATATCACGGAAATCCTCGAACAACTCGAAAAGCTCGAAGCGGTTTTCGTTCTGGGCCGTAGAGGCTTGCATGCTGGAGCCCAGCGGGACCGGCACGATAATCTTATAGACCGTTGCAACATGACGAAAAGTAGCGGGGTCGAAATAGAGTAACACGTTGAGATCGTTGTCCCCTTTTTTCATCTGGTACTTGATCTCGTGCATCTGTTTTCCCTCGATCTTGGTAAGGCCCCGGTATTGCAGCTTGGGATTCCTCTGGTCCAATTTAGTCAGGGGCCAGGCGGTGGAGAGGACTCCGCCGATCAGACCTTCACGAACTATCGCGCTGTAGGTGTAAAGGAACTCGCCGAGTCGTGATCGTTTCCCGGGTCGGACATAGCCGAATTCCGCGTTTTGTCCATCAAAGGTAAACAGCTCTTCAGTATAATCCTTGAAATCAAACTTCATGTCGTAACGGAACTTGTCTCCCTCGGAAGAAAACGACATGCGGCCTGCCAGGGAACCGCTGCCCCCGGTCCTGACCAGCATGGTCCCGGCTCCTTCAGCGATACAGCTTTTCCGGGCCGCCAGCTTTTCCGGGGAGCCGATGGCTTCGAGGCTCTTCGCCACCAATTCCTGGGGGCTCATTTTCGGGTCCTTTGAAACGTTCAGGGCCGGATAAGCCAGGAAGGCAAATAAGAAGAGCCCGACACGAAATATTGTCCTGATCTGCAAAGTCATGATCTGAAATTCCTCCTCTAAGGTGAGTCTTAAGACCGCTCGAATGGATGATCCTCTGGTGGAATCATGAATGGATATCCTTGCGCTGAGAAAACGAAGGATGAAAACAAGAACCCTCCGATATGTTAGAGCATCCCGGCGGGGTTGTGAACAAGAAAAGCATCGATGGCATGGACAGGCCATGAGATTGAATCATTTGGAGTGCGGCAGCTTGCTGCCGCTTTCACACTGCGAAGCTGGCTTGGCAGTCATTCCCTTGGCGCTGCATGCTCCGCCAAGGCAAGGCGCAAGCAGGCTTGTGCACTCCTAAGATTTCGATATGAGGCCAGAGAGGCAGGCGAGGAACTGCAGATGGACGGTCGAAGGCCGTTGCTGTCATAATGATTTGGAAAATACATCATGGGTCTGGAAGGACAGTACCTTCATCAATCGGGAATGATGGATCCAAAATCACGCTTCTCGAGCAGAGTTGAAAATTACGCCAGATTCCGCCCTGGCTATCCCGGCTCAATTGTCGAAATCCTCCGGGAAGAGTGTCGCCTTGCTCCTGCCTCGGTGATTGCCGATGTCGGTTCAGGAACGGGAATCCTTGCGGAATTGTTTTTGAAGAATGGAAACCGGGTATTCGGGATTGAGCCGAACCGGGAAATGCGGGAGGCGGGCGAGCGGCTCCTGAAGGGCTACTCAAACTTCGCAAGCGTTTGCGGATCTGCCGAATCGACCACACTCCCGGCACACTGCGTGGATTTTGTCTCCGCGGGTCAAGCCTTTCATTGGTTTGATCGCTGGAAAGCCCGCGAGGAGTTTTCTCGTATTTTGAAGCCTCACGGATGGGTTGTCCTCATTTGGAATGATCGGCGGACGGACGCCACGCCGTTCCTCGAAGCGTACGAGAGATTGATGCTCACCTATTCCATTGATTACAAGGAAGTGAATCACAAGCAGGTAGACAGCGATGTGATTCACGCATTTTTTGGGTCCCCGGATTTCAAGTTGCGGAACCTTGAAAACCAGCAGGTGTTCGACTTCGAGAGCTTGAAGGGTCGCGTCCTCTCCTCCTCCTATGCGCCTGAGGAGGGCCATCCGAACTATGAGCTGATGATGAATGGGCTTGTCTCGATCTTTCAGGAGCATCAAAAGGGCGGGAAGGTGGCCTTTGAGTATGACACCAGAGTTTATTTTGGCCGGCTGCCCGCATCACCGTGCTGACCTGAGGCTCCGCAATCAGCCCCTGACGGGCTTTGTCTGGCCCCTCGAGAAGCCTTGAGTAGAATAGTTTGGCCATGAGACGAGGTGGGAGTGAAGCCGCCCGAAGAACTCGAAACAGTCCGCCTGCGCCTGCGAATGCCGGTGATCGAGGATACGTCGGCCATCTTTGAGCAATACGCACAAGATCCCGACGTCACGCGCTATCTTGCCTGGCACCCCCATCGCTACGTCGATGAGACCCGCGAATTTCTGAGACGGTGCAGGGCGGCGTGGAAGGACGGATCCGCTTTTCCCTGGATCATCATTCGGAAGGCAGACCAACAACTCATCGGAATGATTGAAATTCGGATCGCCGGACATGCCGTGAGCCTCGGCTATGTCCTGGCCAAACCGTACTGGGGAAACGGTTACGCTCCGGAAGCGGTCCAGGCAATCATCGATTGGGCGCTGAGCCAGCGCGAAATCTACCGGGTGTGGGCAGTTTGCGATGTCGAGAATCATTCCTCGGCGCGGGTTCTTGAGAAATCCGGAATGGCGCGCGAAGGAATCCTGCGGCGGTGGATGGTCCATCCGAATCGCAGCGACGAGCCCAGAGATTGTTATTGCTATGCAAAAGCCAGATGAGTTGGACAGCGACAGGTAGCCCTCGTTTTGTTATTTTGAAAAGAGAGAGATGGAAAGAATATGTTACCTCTTCGTGGAGTTTACGAGATCGCGATCCGGGTGAAGAACCTTGCACGAGCCGAGACTTTTTATCGGAACAGCCTTGGCCTTGAATTGGGTCTCCGTGATGAGAAAAGGAACTGGGTATTCTTGCGGGTGGGAGGCTCTCGAGGCATGGTCGTTCTGCAGGAAGACATGGGAGAATGGCCGCTCCAGCATTTCGCCTTTGCGATCGATGAAGCCGATCTCGATCGCGCCGCCTCCTGGCTCCAGAACCAGGGCGTTGAGGTGAGCGGGCCGGTTTACCATCAATGGATGCATTCCAAGTCCCTCTACTTTGCCGATCCCGATGGACACTCATTGGAGCTTTGTGCCCCTGTTGCCAAGGCGTGAGTGCCAATCCTTTCGGCCTTCAACCTGGGTCATGGCGCAGGAACGCGCTCCGGGCATTCAATGGAATCCGCGGTAGCGTGCAGAATTTTGGCACGATCCGGATTGGGCTGATTCTTGGTTTCTTTGTTTGAAATTTATAGGCGGCTCTTCATGGTCAGAGGAAGCCCACTATCAGACCAATGAATCAAGGGACCTGACGGGGGACAGGAGTGATCATAACCCGGGACGAGCAACGGACGGGCAAAGCATGGATCCTGAAACATACGGGCAGCGTCGTTGGGTGAAATGGACCCTTATTTTTTTGGGTTGGACATTTCTGGGCGTTTTCTATGCCGGCCAGACCTTCCTCATCTATGCTCGCTCCAATCATCCGACCCGGTTTGCCCGAATTCTTCCGGGCGCCCTGGTCATCTGGTACTCCTGGGCCGTTTTGTCCCCGTTTATTATCTGGCTGGCCCGGAATTTCCGGATCGAACGAAAGCGATTGCTTCCGAATCTTGCGGTGCATATCGCGGCCGGAATTTTTTTCTCGTTCCTGCATCAAGCGCTTCCGATCCTGGTTTTCTCCACGATAGAAGTCGCCTCGGGCAAGCCCTTCTTGTTCTTCAGCCGGCTCTTCAATTCACTCTTCTCCCTGTACTTCAGCAATGATGTGTTCATCTATTGGATGATTTTGTTTGCGGTGCATGCCCTGGACTATTACCGCCGGTACCGGGAAGGAGAGCTGAAGGCCTCGCGCCTTGAGGGACAGTTAGCGCGGGCCCAGCTCCAGGCCCTCAAAATGCAGCTCCATCCCCATTTCCTCTTCAATACCCTGCATGCCATTTCGGCACTCGTTCATAAAGACCCAGAAGTGGCCGACCGCATGATCGCGCGGCTGAGCGACCTTTTACGACTCACCCTGGACAATGTTGGCGTGCAGGAGGTGCCTTTAAGACAAGAGCTGGAATTCCTCGATCGATACCTCGATATTGAACAGCAGCGCTTCCAGGACCGGCTGGAGGTGCACATGGAGATAGACCCCCGGACGCTGGATGCGATGGTTCCCAATCTGGTTCTGCAACCCCTGGTCGAAAACGCCATTCGCCACGGAATCGCACAGCGTTCAGCCGCCGGTCGGGTGGAGATTCGAGCAA
>JBAVHJ010000107.1:0-17036 GCA_049685715.1 Terriglobia bacterium
GCCATAGCAGGTACGCAACGATAGCCACCATGAAAAAGCAGAGAATCAAAACAGTTCGTTTGATCATGTGACTATCGGCCTAACTAATGAATAACCCGTATTAGACCTCAAGTGGGTCAAAAGTAAACCCCGCGGCTACAGCGGCCTAATCCGGTCAGATAAATTTGGTTATCAATCTTTCAACCCATTCGACCCCATCAATTTACAGCAAGGAACCCGCGAAAAACAAATTCTACAAACCCCGCCGTGGTGCCGGGCTAATCCGGGGAGGGTCAAAATGTCCGTCAAAAATTGTCTGCAGGACTTCGCACCCCGTGACCCCCCCGGTTCAGAACGTGTGTATAAATCATCGTCGTACTCACATCACGATGGCCAAGAAGCTCCTGGACGGTTCGAATATCGTAGCCGTCCTCCAATAAGTGCGTCGCAAAACTGTGCCTTAAACTATGACAACTGGCAGGCTTCGTTAAACCCGCATGCCTCACTGCTTCCTTCATGGCTTTCTGCACGACCGATTCGTGAATATGATAGCGCCGCTTGATTCCAGCCGCTTTATCCAAAGACCGCGAGTTCGCCGGGAAGACGTACTGCCATCCCCATTCCCGATCCGCGTTCGGGTACTTCCTCGCCAAAGCTCCCGGCAGCATTACGCGACCTGCTCCATCCGCAAGATCCCGCTCGTGCAGTTCTTTCACCCGCTGAAGATGCACCATCAACATCTCTTTCAGGCTCTCGGGAAGCATGGTATGCCGGTCCTTCTGCCCCTTCCCATCCCGCACCAGGATCTCGTTTCTCGCCAGATCCAGGTCCTTGACCCGGAGCTCCAGACACTCTGTTAGTCGCAACCCTGAGCCGTACAAGAGCAGCGCGATCAACTTTGGCGTCCCCTGCAGTTGCGCCAAAACCGCCTTGATTTCCATCTTCGTCAACACAATCGGCAATCGGACCGGTTTCTTCGCCCGCACTTCCAGTTGAATCCAGTTGAGCGGTCTGTTCAGTACATGTTGATACAAAAACAGGAGCGCGCTGAGCGCCTGGTTCTGCGTCGAGGCGCTGACCCGCTCGGTCACAGCCAGCGAAGTGAGAAAGTCGTTGATTTCCGCTTCCCCCATCTCCATCGGATGTCGTTTTCCATGGAAGAAGATGAACTGCTTGATCCAGTGGATGTAACTCTCTTCAGTCCGTGGGCTGTAATGTTTGGCGCGAATGGATCCTCGAACCCGATCGAGCAGTTTCGGCGGCGGGGCGTCACGTCGAGATCCTTCTGATTCGTTGAAGCACGAAGAGTCCTCTAGCTTTGAAGGCCTTTTCCTTTGGGAAAGAGCATGGATCATAAAACGAATCCTTGGGAGGGGGAAGAGTTCAAGCGCAATAACCAAGCCTCAAATCAAAAATAGTATACGCCTCTCAAATAGAGGAGACAAGTTTTCCAGGACTGACGTCTAGGCTTATGAGGACAGGGGGCTGATCGTGCCCTTAAACAATCTCGCGCACCTGCTTGGAGCTCGGCGTATGGGCAGGATTCCCGACCTTGGCACAGGATCGGAATTGTGTATGCGCCGTTCGCGCAATGTCCGATCGTCTTATGTCCCGATCTGGCCCTTCCTTTTTCAAGATCGAATAAAACGCCTGATTTGAAGGAACCCTTTCAGGGTAATCTAGGAATCAAATAAGGATCCTAAACCCAGGGTTGCCCAAGGGGCAACCCTGGGCTATTGAAGACTTCCCCTTCGGGGAAGGGGATCAATCCTCAGCTTAGTTTCTTAAGTAGGTGCCATTCGGGACAGTCTCGAATTATTTGCGACGACAGAAAGCCGCCCGCCGTGGTAGGCCGCACTCCAATAAACCAGGGAGAGTCTCTCCAAACTGAATGACGCCCTTCATGGTATAATTCCGGAGTAATGCTAAACAATATTCGAAGCAAGTATCAGGCTCTGCTCCAGGCGGAGTGGGGCGTGACGCCGGTCCCGTTTGGTTCACGCCCATGGAATGTCGCGCTGGCGTATGCCAATACCTACTACCTGGGGATGTCGAACCTGGGGGTGCACTCCATCTATCAGTTGATGAATCACGACCCGGAGGTGAGCTGCGAGCGGGTGTTCCTACCGGAACCCGGCGAAGAGGAGGCCCTCGAATCCAGTGGTTTGGAGCTGTTTTCATTGGAATCCCAGTCGCCGGTGTCTCAATTCGACGTTCTCGCATTTTCAATCGCATTCGAACCCGACTATCTGAACCTTCCCAAAATCTTCGAGCTGGCCGGGATTCCCGCCTTGTCTCGAGATCGTGATGAATCCCATCCGCTGGTCATTGCCGGTGGAGCCGCCATCTTTCTTAATCCGGAACCGGTGGCCGATTTCCTCGACGCCATCTTTGTGGGGGAGGCTGAAGTTCTCGTTCCCGAGTTTTTGAAAATTCTTAAATCAAGTAAGAGAAAGAACGGATCCTTCTCTTCCACGCGTCGTCAACTTCTCGAGCGTTTGGCAGAGATGCCGGGGTGCTATGTCCCGTCCGTGCACTCCGAGCAATCAGCTCCCGTGAAACGTCAGAAGTTCGATGGCACGATGGACGAGTTTACTCCGGCCACTCAGATTTTGACGGCCAACACAGAGTTTTCCAACAAGTTCATGATTGAGATTTCCCGCGGCTGTCCGGCGGGGTGCCGTTTCTGCTGGGCGGGTTATAGCTATCGCCGTCCCAAGATGGCGACCGCGGCTTCCATTCTTCGAATGGCGGAAGCGGCGCGCTCGCACACGAACAGGATCGGCCTCGTGGCCACCGCGGTGCTCGACCATCCCGAGATTGAGGGCATCCTGGGCGGTCTTGAAGGTTTGGATTATCAGATCGCCGTGGCGTCGCTGCGCTTGGAGCAGATCTCGCCGCGCCTTTTGCAGTCGCTGGTTCGTTCTCAGGACCAACAGGTCACGGTGGCCCCGGAAACCGGGACTGACCGGCTGCGGCGGGTTGTCAACAAGCATCTGACCAACGATCAAATCAAGTCCATTTGCCGCTCCATTTTCGAAGAGGGGATTCTTAATCTCAAGCTGTACTTCATGGTGGGCCTGCCCACCGAGACGCACGAAGACGTGGCGGGGATTGTCGATTTTGTCAGGGAATTACAGGCCATCATGGTGGAAGCCAGCCGGAAGCTTGGACGACTTGGCTCGCTGGTGATCAGTCTCAACTGCTTTGTCCCGAAGCCCAACACTCCCTTCCAATGGGTTCAGGTGGAAGCCGAAAAAACTTTGCAGGGGAAGATCGATTTCATTACCCGCGGCCTGCGCTCCGTGCCGAACGTCCGGGTCAATGCCATGCGGCCGCGGGAGGCGCACCTCCAGACCATCCTCTCCCTGGGCGACCGCTCTCTGTCGTCCTTTATCTTGAGGACCCACGAGCGGCAAGGCCATTGGCGAAAGGCGGTGCAGGACCTGGGGATTCAAGCGCACCAGTTCACTCGGACCCGGCCAAAATTCAGCGAAAAACTGCCCTGGGAGGTCATGGACCTGGGCATTTCCAAGCTCTTCCTGATGAGTGAATGGAAGCAGGCAATGGACGCCAAATTCACTGCGCCCTGTCCGGACGTGGATGGATGCACGCATTGCGGCGTCTGTCCGCCGACACCCTTTGCGGGAGTGAATCCGAAGGAAGACTCGTCGGATTTGCAACCGGAGCCTTCACCCCAAGGGACGAAGCCTGTTGTCTCTTTTCCCGCTTGAGTTGTGTCCAGCGATCACTAATTGTCCGGTCCTATGCCTGTCAATAAGACCACCGATCGTCATCCGGATGAGCCACCGCCAGAGTTAATCGACGAAGTGGGAAAGGCAATTCTACCTGATCCCGAAAGTGGCGGTTCGATCGTCCGGTATGACCCGCTCACCCAATATCTCCAGGAGATCCGCAAGTATCCCATTCTGCCGCCTGAAGAGCAGCGTCAACTTGCCATTCGATACCAGAAATTCAAGGATTTGGAAGCAGCCCGTCACCTCATCACCAGCAATCTTCGATTGGTTGTAAAAATCGTTTTTGATTATCACCAGACTTTCAAGGAAGTCCTCGACTTGATTCAGGCCGGCAACATCGGGCTGATGCAAGCGCTTCGCAAGTTCGATCCCTATCGCCAGACGAGGTTTTCGTCGTACGCGACTTACTGGATCAAGGCCTACGTTCTGAAGTATATCCTCGACAATTTCAGTCTGGTCAAGTTCGCGACCACCAACGAGCGCCGGAAGCTGTTTTTCAATCTTAAACGGGAACGTGAGAGGCTGGAAAAAGAACTCGCCGACCACAGCCCCAAGCTTCTGGCTGAGCATTTTGGGGTCAAAGAGTCGGATGTAGTGGATATCGAGGCCGTCACACAAGGGGGCGATTTGTCCCTGGATGCGCCGTTGACTCAGGAGACTAAGGAGTCTTTTGCGGAACAGTTGCCGGCTCATACGCCCGCCCTGGATGATGCCCTGGCCGATGCGGAGTATCAGCAGTTGCTTCAAAATAAGTTCCTTGAATTTTCAAAGACCCTCAAGCCCCGGGAATTGGTCGTCTTCCGGGAACGCTTGATCGCGGAGGAACCGAAGACACTTCAGCAGATTGCGGACCAGTTTGGAGTGACGCGAGAAGCCGTGCGCCAGGTCGAGTCCAAAATTGTCAAACGCCTTAAGGAGTTCTTGAAAAAAGAGCTGGGAGAACTGAAGGATTTCGAGTTTCTGGGCCGGCGTGAGGAGGGGTGAGGAAAGGTGTCAGGTTCCGGGTGTCGGGTGTCAGGTGGATGAATCCGGCGCTTTGAATTGCCTCCCAAGTCAGAGTCCAGAGCCAGAAAAACCAGGGCGGAGTGCTCGCTCTAATCTTGCACATCGATACCGTTCCCTACATTACGACAAGTACTCTCAGCCCCTGACACCCGGCCCCTGACACCCGAAAACTTCTCTTCAATTCGTCCGGAACTTGAAGATCATCGGTGACAGGGAGCTCCCTAAGATGATCACGTCGTGATCATGGAGTTGGATCCGCCCCCCGGCCTCGTTCCCCCCCAGCGTTTTCCCCTCGACAATGGTCCCGCACGGGGTCCCGAGATCGGTCAGGAAGTAGTCCCCACTCACACTTTCGATCCGAAAATGACTGGCCGGAAACTTAAACAGGCCTCCCACATCGAGGATATAAAGGTCGTTGGTGGGCTCCTGCTTCCCGGAGCGCCGCTCTGCGGGTTGAGGAATCTTGAGACGGAGCGAGCGGCGTTCTCGGCCCACGCGAAACGGGAATTGGTCAAAATTGCATTGCCCTGCGTTGAGCGCGCTGCGGGCATCTTCCGTAAGGGGGATCAATCGGGGTGACATCAGCGTTTTCTCCTGTGTCGTTGAGAAGTGGCGGGTGCGGGGCGTTGATTCTCATCCAACCTGCGAACCAACACTCCGATCATAACATAATGCTCAGTGATCTTCGGTGAATCCTGATTGGCGTCATTCAGCCGAATGATCTCAAAGGCGGGCTTATCGTCTTTTGTGAAGGTGCGGATGGGATAAACGCCAAAGATCTTGCTCTCGCGATAAGCCGTTTCATACCGGTTGCGTTTCATATTCCAGGTAAAGACACGGATGCGGTCAAAATCGTAGTCGTGGGCCACGCCCGGTTCGACGTCGGCCACAACATATTGGTTCACTTTCTTGCCCCCTTCAAGGGTGATCTGATTGAGCGGCAACCAGGCAACAATTCGACGTGATTCTGAATATTGGACGATCTCATCGGGGACGGAGAAATTGACACTGGGCGAATACACCCATCCCACATCGCCCTTTTCCGTTTTCACTTTCAGCCAGGGATCCTTCCTGGGTTGACTGTCGGCCGCACTGGGCGTGGGCGAGGTGCCTCCCGGCGACTGGGGCCGATCGGTCAAAGTTCGATCGAAGACCTCAATCTTAGTGTCCTTGGGTATCCGGGCAAAGACCGGGGTATCGCGACCGGGGGCGGTGTGTAGATTGGATGCAGAGGAAAGCTCACCGACGGCCTGGACCACTTCCTTCTGAACTTCGTCCGCAAGCTTCCTCTCGGCATCAATGATCGACTGGTCCATCGCTTTATTTTCTTCTATCCAACCCTCCTGGCGATTCATCGTCCGGATGCGGAGCCATCGCTGTTCGTGTGAGAGGACTTCGACTTCCTCCCCTCGATGAAGCTTGACCACAGTGGGCGAGAGCGTGGCGCGAGTCTTTTTGACGTCTACGCTTTCTGCGGTGATCCGACCGCGATTCTTCGAAGCCGGACCGGAGGTGCGACGACATGCCTGGCTGAAACAGAGGAGCGCCACGGCGAAAAGGATCCACGGGATTTTTTTCATGGTTGGAGATGACGGGTAATTCAAAATTCTTTGATCGAAACGACCTTGTCTGCTTCAAAGACCACGAACAGCACCTTGGACGGGGGAGATCCGTAGATCCACTGCTCCTGATCCACGCCTTCCTTGTTTTTCTCGCGAATCTTCCGTTCGGGCCGCCCCAGGGCCGCAACCACCATGTCATGGTCCATCCCCACACGGGCTTCGTGCTTGGCCACAGCCTCCTTGAACTCCGGCGGCAACGTATCGACATAGCTCTCGGCCGCAGATTGGGCACTGAAATTCATGACTCGGCTGAGCAGCTGTTTGACCTCATCCGACGTCAGGTTGGGCACCGCCTGTTCAAAGCGAAGAACCAGGGACGATCCAGTGGCGGCCGGATCAGGTCCGGTTCGCGAGGCCGTTTGAGGGCTTCCGCCAATCCCGATTTGAAGATGATCCTTCCATTTCTTCTTCTTTTTGCCGCCGCCGTTGATTTCGAACAGGATCTCCTGGGCGCGGAACTCAATCCGGGTAATCTGAAGTTCCTGTCCCACCTCCACAGCGGATCCGTACTTCATCACCAAAGCCTTCAGGTCGTTTGTATCAAAGTCCCCTTTCCCATTCAGGACCACGGGCTTCTCACCCCGGGGCAGAGCCACCCGCGCGTGCGCATATTCGCTGGAGACGCCCCGTAGAATGTTGACCCGGTTCTCATCGGTCAAGGTGCTTCCAGTCTCCTTGGCCACGAGAGCCGGGCTCGGCCCGAAAAGAGAAAAGATGAAGACAGAGGTGGAGAGGGTGATGCAGCGCAAGAAGACCCCACGCAAAATGGATGACCCATGGCTCATGTCTGACTCGATCTGAAAGAACCCCTCTATTATAACGCAACCTGGCGGTAAGGACACAACCTCCTGGTCCGTCATTTCAGCCTTCCGCCCTTCAGCTTGACACAACATTTTTCAGTTTGCTACCGTAGGGATGCCATGCGCGAGCATTTTGATCGCAGGATGGTGAGATAAATGAATTGCTGGCATTGCGGTTACCAAATTGATTTGCGGTTACATGGGGGAATCGGGAAGAAAGACGAATGTCCCAATTGCGAAGCCGATCTCCACGTCTGCCGGGATTGCCGCTTCTTCGATCCCGGAGCTGAAAACGAATGTGCCGAGCCGATTGCTGAATGGGTTCGTTACAAGGATCGAGCCAATAGCTGCGAGTATTTCGAAGTGATCGAAAGGCTTGAGATGGGTCGAAGGTCGATGGCCTCGACGACCCATGAGGCGAGAAAGGCCTGGGGCAATCTCTTCAAAGGATGAGCCAGGCCAGTGGCACGTCAACCCTTAAGTTGGATTTCTCAGAAGGAGCTCGCAAGTTTCTCCCTGACCCCTTGAGCCGTGCTATGCGGCACGTATGAATTGGGCAACCTTCACCTGCCCGGCACGGATACCGGGGGAGGGGTTTGAGTAGAGGCGGGAAAAGCGTTTCGATCTCTGCACGCAGAAGAGCGTCATCATTCTTAAGAAAGAGTCGGTGCTCATGACAACCTCAACGTTGGACATCAAGGCAAAACTGAAGCAGTTCGAACTGGCAGAAATGTGGTTCGATTCCTCCATTCTCAGCGAGAACGAGCAAAAGGTGATGCTGAAATTGATTGAGGCGTCGAAGTGCATGGATGAAATCTTTTGGCGTCAGACTTCGCAAGGTGCTGTGAAATTGCGGGAAAAGCTGAAGAATTCCAGGAGCCCCAGCGATCGGGATCTGCTCCATTATCTCCAAATCCACTACGGTCCTTACGACCGCATTAACCATTTCGAGCCGTTTATCGGCGACCGGCCGAAACCTGCGGGTGCGGGGTTTTATCCCGAGGATCTGACGGAAAAAGAATTTACGGAATACCTTCGCAACCATCCCGATGAGCAGGCGGCCCTGGAAAACGCCTACACCGTGGTCAAGCGCGATGGGGACCGCCTGGTGGCCGTGCCGTACCATGAAGAATATGCCGAATTTCTGAGACCGGCCGCGGACGCCCTGCGCGCAGCCGCTGAATTTGCCGAGTCCGATTCATTAAAAACCTACCTTCTCAGTCGTGCGGAGGCCCTGCTTTCAGACGACTTCTTTCAGAGTGACTGTGATTGGATCGACCTCGATGATCCGACCTTCGATCTGGTGATCGGCCCCTATGAACTTTACGAGGACAAGCTGATGGGCCTCAAAGCCAGTTACGAGGGGGTCGTGATGTTTAAGGATGTCGAGTCGAGTGAAGAGCTGGACGTGTATGTGAGCCGGTTGCAGGAACTGGAAAACAATCTGCCGATCCCGGAGTCCTGGAAACAGCTCAATCGAACGCTGACCTCGCCCATGGTGGTGGTCGAGGACATTTACCGCGCCGGCGATATCCGGGCGGGATACCAGGCTGTGGCCTTCGTCTTGCCCAACGATCCTAAGGTCCGGGAGGTGAAAGGCTCGAAGAAGATTTTCCATAAGAACTTTCTCGACGCCCGGCTCAACAAGGTGATTAAGCCGCTCGCCCATGAATTATTGATCCCCGATCAGGTTGCGTTGGTCACCGATGAAGGGTTTTTTAATTTTGTGGCGATGCATGAGCTGGCCCACGCCCTCGGGCCCAATTACACGGTGGGGAAACCCGACCGTGTTCCCATCAACAAAGCCCTGGGCTCGCACTACAGTGGGATCGAGGAAGGCAAAGCTGATGTGGTGGGTCTGCACAGCCTGAATTATTTTATCGATCAGGGCGTGATTGATCCCAAGCGCGAGCGGGAGCATTACGTTTCGTACCTGGGCGGGCTGTTTCGCACGATTCGATTCGGGACCGATGAGGCCCATGGCCGCGCCAGCCTCTTTGAGTTTACCTTCCTGCGGGGCGAGGGCGCGATCGAGTACGATCGATCCCTGGAGCGATTCTCTATCAATTTTGCAAAGTTCCGGGACGCCGTCAAGAAGCTGGCCAGTTTGTTTTTGACCGTGGAGGCCGAGGGAGACGCCTCCAAAGCGGAGGAATTGTTGATGACCCATGGAACGTTTTCTCCCGAGCTCAAAGGAGCGCTCGACCGGTGTGCCCATGTTCCTATTGAATTTGAGCCCCTGTTCCTCCTCAACTGATTCGGCCCTTTCCCGCTGGGGTATGCGTCCTGCCCCGGGGGCCAATTTGACTGTACCGGAAATATGGACTTCCGCGAGCCTGCACATGACGTCATCTCCCCCCAAGCCCCAATTTCAAATCGCAGTGGGGATCGTGGAGCGAAACGGGAGAGTCCTTATCTCCCTGCGGAAGGCTGACGCACACTCGGGTGACCTGTGGGAATTTCCGGGCGGCAAAGTTCATGAAGGGGAATCTCCCGAGCAAGCGATTGTACGGGAATTGCATGAAGAACTGGGAATCGGCGTGCGCGTGGAGCGTTTCTACGCCCGGGTGGAACACGAATATCCGGATCGTCGCGTTGAGCTCCTGGCTTACCTGTGTGTGCTGGAGGAAGGGAAGCCGACCCCGATTCACTGTGCCGCCTGTGATTGGGTCACTCTCTCCGATCTCGCACGGTATTCGTTCCCCGCCGCCAATGAATCCTTGATCAAACGCCTGACAGAACAGGGAACGAGATAGACTATTAAGTCTGTTTGGTCGGCTTGGCCGCTACAATTCGTTTTGACCTTCAACGGCATTCGTGAGGGCGCTGTGGATCAAAGCTGCGGGGCGAATTTACCTTGCCCGTGTCCCGCCGCGCCATCTCATCTCTGATGGCGGATCCCGGTCGGGGGCGCTCACCCCTCGCTTCTTCACAACGCTCTCCAAGGCCTATACCTCCCTCTTGATCCGTTACCCCGTCAAACAGTCACAATCAACCAGCCGAACGGAATGGGATCCTCAGATTCAACAGGACGAGGCGGGTGAACTTTCTCGTCCGAAAGAATCATTGTGTGACTCTCCGCATTTGATTATAATTCGAACATCGCATTTGAAAAACCGAGAGCGAGGATCATGACGAATCCTTCAACGCTGGGAGAACTCAGGCAATCACTTTTTGCAGATCCACAGTTGAGTGCCCGTACGGTCAAGGATGAGATGCGGGCCAATCTCCTGGCAAAAATGGAATCGAGGGCGCATCTCTTTCCCGGGATTCACGGGTATGATGAGACGGTCATCCCTCAGCTCGCCAATGCCGTTCTTTCGAAACACAACATGATCCTGTTGGGGTTGCGTGGCCAGGCTAAGAGCCGCATCCTCCGGGCGCTCACCTCCTTGCTCGATGAAACGCTCCCCGTAGTTGCAGGGTGCGAGATTAACGACCATCCCTTGCGCCCGATCTGCCATGCTTGCCGGATCAAGATTGAGGAAGAAGGGGACCGGACTCCTGTGACGTTTTTGTCCCGTGAGCAGCGGTACGTTGAAAAGTTGGCCACTCCGGACGTCACCATCGCCGACATGATCGGGGATGTGGATCCCATTCGAGCCGCCCGCGCGGGGCTGCAGCTTTCAGACCAACTGACCATGCATTACGGACTGCTCCCGCGGGCCAATCGCGGCATTTTTGCCATTAACGAGTTGCCGGATCTCGCCGGCAAAATCCAGGTGGGTTTGTTTAATATCCTCCAGGAGGGCGACGTCCAGATTAAGGGCTATCCCATCCGACTGGCATTGGATGTTGTCATGGTGTTTACAGCCAACCCGGAGGATTACACGGCTCGTGGAAAAATAATCACCCCGCTCAAGGATCGGATTGGGAGCGAGATTCGCACTCATTATCCCCCCACACTGGAACTTGGCATGAAGATTACCCGGCAGGAAGCCTGGGTGAACCGTTATCCGGATGCCCGGCTGAGAGTTCCGGCATTCATTGCCGAAGTGGTCGAGGCGATCGCGTTCGAGGCACGCGAGGATAAGAGAGTCGACAAGCGTTCGGGCGTCAGCCAGAGGCTCCCCATTACGGCTTTGGAGAATGTCGTTTCCAATGCCGAGCGTCGCGCGATCCTGAACGCCGAGAAGAAAATTGTTCCCCGGATCAGTGACATCTACGCCTCGCTGCCTTCGCTCACGGGAAAATTGGAACTGGAGTACGAGGGAGAGTTAAAAGGAGCGGACGCCGTGGCCAAGGAATTGATCCGTGGCGCAGTCTCCCGTGTGTTTTCGGAGTACTTTCGCGTTTCAGAACTGCAGCAGATCGTTCAATGGTTCGATCTGGGCGGCTCGCTGAAGATCTCCGACACCACCTCCTCGGCCGAGGCGTTGAAGCAGCTGAGGATTATTCAAGGCCTGGTTGAACGCACGTCTGAATTGGGCGTTAAACCCAAACTGGAACCCGAAGCCACCGTGTCTGCCGCTGAATTCATTCTGGAAGGACTTTACGCAAACCGCAAGATCAGTCGAAGCGAGGAAAAGGGCTACCATGGATCCGAGCGGCGAGCCACCGAGGCCCTGAGAGAAGAAACTCCGCGGGGACGAAATCCTTATCAATGACCGTGAGCCGGGGCGCCCCCCGATATGCAGGACGCCCGACCTTGCTGTAAGCCGTGACCCGTTATGTCCACGATTAAGTACGGAAAATATGTTCCCGGCGAACTTGACGACTTGAATTTGGAAGATCTGCTCAACAAGCTCTCCGACTTCCTGTTGCAGAGCGGCTTCCATGACGCTTATGGGTTCTATGAGATGGCCGGAGAACAAAGCCTTGAAGAGTTGCACAACGCCATTCTGCAGTCCTTGATGGACACAGATCTCTTCTCTCAGGAGATGCTCCAGCAAATGCTGGAGGATTCTGAAGCGTACCAGGATTCGCAGCTGAAGCAGATGATCGATCGCCTGATCGAAAGGATGGAGCGGGAGGGATATCTTACGGTCGATCGCGAAGGCTCAGACCAGCAGAATCCGCAAGAGCAGTCTCAAGGAGGAGGGTGGATGGGCCCGGACTCCGGGAACACCCGGTTCGAAATCACCGATAAGGCCATCGATTTTCTCGGCTTCAAGACCTTGAAAGATCTGCTGGGTTCATTGGGCAAATCCTCGTTTGGGCGTCATGATACGCGTGATTTGGCGACGGGAATTGAAACCTCGGGGGCGTCCAAACCCTATGAATTCGGTGACACGATGAATCTGGACATCTCGGCAACCCTCTTGAGTGCGGTCAGTCGGAACGGCCTGGGCGTCCCCATCGATCTCGATTACCAGGATCTCACGGTCCACCAATCAGAATACCAGAGCTCCTGTGCCACCGTGTTGATGCTTGATTGCTCCCACTCCATGATTCTGTACGGCGAGGACCGGTTTACCCCCGCCAAGAAGGTGGCACTGGCACTCTCCCACTTGATTCGCACCCAATATCCCGGAGACTCCTTGAACCTGGTCCTGTTCCACGACTCTGCTGAAGAGGTCCCCCTCTCGCAACTGGCTCGAGTCCAGGTGGGGCCTTATTACACCAACACGCGGGAGGGCCTGCGCTTGGCCCAGCGGATCCTCGAGCGCCAGCGGAAGGATATGAAACAGATCGTCATGATCACCGATGGCAAGCCGTCCGCATTGACGCAGGGTGATGGCCGCATTTACAAGAACGCCTTTGGACTCGACCCGCTGGTGTTGAGCGAAACATTCAAAGAGGTGGCTAATTGCAAAAGGATGGGCATCATGATCAACACCTTCATGCTGGCGCGGGATCATGACCTCGTCAACTTCGTCAAGAAGGTCACCGAAATGTGCCGGGGCAAGGCGTATTTCACGACTCCATACACCCTCGGTCAGTATCTCCTGATGGATTTCATGCAGAAGAAGACGAAGACGATTCACTGAAATTCCGGGCGGGACGTGATCGGACCTCCTGTATCAGACTGCGAAACAATCCTCTAAGAATCAAATTCCAAAATCCAAAGTCCAAATTCCAAATAAATTCCAAATTCCAAGAATCAAATGCCAAACAACTCTCAGGTTCTGTCTTTCCTCACTTGAAATTCGGAGTTCGGAACATGAAAGCTCGCTCGATACTTGAAACCTCGAAATTAATACGTGTTTGGAGCTTGAACTTTGGACTTTGGATTTTGGAATTTGCTTTATTTCAGTTGACTCAATACATACCGCTCGATGGTGGTGAGATTGTTCGGGGTCAATGATTCGAACATCAGCGCAAAGCCGGAGGGATAGATTGGCGCTTGGGGCCGAACAGTGGAGTTCTCCCACACCACAACCCCCTCTGCATCACAGATGAGTTCTTTGGTGGGCAAAGTGAATCTGAGAGCAGTGATGGGGGTCAATTTGGGAAAGGTGTTCTGGGTGGCGATGAAGGCGCCATCACGGGAGAGGTTGAAGATCCTACCGCTATGCGGTTGGTCCTGGGCCGTGAACTGAACTTCGAGGTTGACGCCCACGCGCGGGCTAAAGCGCTGCTTCCGATCCTGGTTCTGGGCATAGGAGAGAATCACCTTTGTGGACAATGCCTCGGCATCCTCCCATTGCCCAGTGAGGATCAGTTCAGGAAAAGAAGAATCGAACAGGGAATTAAGAACCCGGGAATGGTGAGTCGTGTCTTCGATGTGCTCACGCACCTTGTTTGAAAAGGAATTGAGTAGTTGCAATGCGCGTGAGAAGTCCGAGGAAAAAGATCGGCCTCTGTCCCGAGACATCGTCTTATTGAATGGAGGGTCCTGCGAGTTGCGCGGGAGGAGGATTTGGAAGAAATCAAAGTCATACGTCCGGGGGATCACGATTGTGCCGAGCCCTGGAGAGCACGGAAACGCAGAGCTGACGCGGTATTGCTGAGCTGTCCGGGCAATGCTTTTGCAGGCGTCGAAGTCCTGGAGAAGCACGATGAGAAGGTCGCAGTCACGCAGGTCGTCGTCCTCGAATCCACGCCGCACGACGTGTATCTTTCTCGCCCTTGGAGACGCTGGAGGGAACGTCTCGCTGGGCCGAGGAGCGATGAGATGCACCTCCGCACCCAATTCCGCCACATAGCAGGCCCAATCCTCAGCAAGAGTGTCCTCTCCAATGACAACAACCCGTGAGCCCGTCAGCTTCAGCAGGATCGTTAACGTTTCTGCGTTCGCCACCAGGTCTCCTCTTGGTTAAGAAGAATGGGATCGGGGTGAGGGTGAAGAAGCGCCCAGGAATTGACCCATTCATCCCGAGTGCGATGGGTCTTCTGGAGGGCCCCCGCCCGTCTGGAGAATCCACGATCGATTCAGAAATCAGGGAGCAGCCGTTGCTGCCGCCCCGTAGAAAATTGAATTGAACAGGAGTTTAAAGCTCCCCTCGGTCCAGCCACGAAATTGAGTTCTGAATCCCAACAGGATCAATCTGCCATTCCCGGATTTCAGATCAACAATGGCCCCTTTCCCGGCCAGGTACTGTGGCCCGATCAACCAACCGCTCTCGAGGGGGTTTTGGGCTCGGTAGCGCGCTACGATACGTCCCCCCTTCGTTTCGAAAACACGGCTGTTTTCGAATAGAGCAGTGAACCGGGAGGGCATCCCATAGGCAATGGGATGGGAGATGTCAGCCTCCGCAGCAATCAGCGATCCGGGACAGTAAAAATCAGTTGTCTTCAAGCCTCGCACGACATTGGTGACAGCAGCTCCCATCTTTTCAATGACAAAATCACTGGCGGTGTCAAGGGCAACCAGTGACCCTCCCTCCGACACGAACGTCTTCAACTGGTTCACTCCCCCTTCGCCAAGACCTCCGACATATTGATCTGGATAGGATTTGGCAGCATTGCCTTCGACGATGGCTCGTACGGATTGTTGCGGCAATACGATCACATCAAAACGGGCGTTCAGATTTCCCTGGCGGACGTCGAGGTCCGAAATCGATTGATAGGGCATTTCGAATTTATCAAAAATGTATCGGGTCCATCCCTCATCAATGGCCGGGAACCAGCTTTTGTACAGACCCACCCGGGGTGTTTTCAGAGGGAGCGTTTCAAATGCCTCCTTCCGGGGGAGTGCGTAAAAAGTTAAAGATAGATCGTGGGCTAGCTTTCCAACATCCTGATCAAATTGTTTCATGGGCTTGTGGGGAGGAGGCAGGACTAGTACCGCCCCCGGTGCGAGGGTCTGATCGCCCATCCGAGTTTCTTTCTTGACCCACGCGATGGGATAACCCAACTTCTGCAGCCGGTTCATCGCAAGAACACTGTTGTTCGAAGAATGAGCGAATAAGTAACCAAATTTTCCTGACCGGGATTTTCCAAAAACGATCTTTCCCTGGGGCGGCGTTTCCTGGGTGACTTGTGAGAGTGAAACCTTAAAAGGGGACTCGATGGTCTCAGCCTTCACGCCCATCAACAGGGGGAGGGTCCATCCCGTCACGTCATAGGGTCGTTCGGGGGTGTTGTTCGGCCCGATGCGGCGATCCGGATAATGCTGATTTTCAAAGAGCGTCTTGACCAACCGGCCGTACGGCTGATTGAGCGGGATGATGTACGATCCGGCATCAAAGGTCTTTCCATCAGCTCCAAAGTTTTCAGAGGAAACGAAAACCTCCACCCCCTGAGCGGTCAAGAGGTTGATCAATTGAACCGCAGTGGATTCGTCATGCTGTTTGCGGGGGACAATGTAGGCGAACGGATGGCCGGCCTCCCCTTGTTGCACGGTGTTTCGGGTCGTGCGGAAAAAGTTCTTCAAGAAGTAATTCTTTTGCTCGGCCGCAGCGCGCAACAATCCATGCGCCGCGATCATTTCATAGTCGACGATGTCTCTCAAATGCCAGGTGCCGCCGGGCCACGGATTCGGGAAATTAAAGGTGTTCTGCAAGAAATCCCGACGGTCGCGAAACGTCTCGCCTCCAAACGTTTCGCCGGGTCCGCGGCCGGCGAGTCGTTCGGCGGGGACTTCCTGCGGTGTCGCCAGGCGCGCACTCGAGGCCTCGGTAAGGATCCCCGCGGAATTATGAAACCACGGGGTAATCCGATTGCCCCCCACCCACCAGGCGTCGTAACGATCCATCGTCATGACCCCCCGCTTGCCGGCCAGGGCGAGATCTCCTGTCATAAAGCCGCCCAGGGTAAACAGCTCACGAATGATGATCGGGTCGATGTTTGGATTGGTCGGATCCGAGTAGGGGGGAACAAAAAGCCGAGCCCCGTAATAGCCCATCTGGTGGATGTCCCAGTAAATGGCGGGATGCCACTCGCTCCACAGGGCATGTGTGATCATACGGGTTTCCACCTGAGTGAGCTTGAAGAAGTCCCGGTTATTGTCATGGCCCGTATAGAGATGGTAGAGATAAGGCGGTGCCGTACCCTCATAAGGAGTGCCGAGTTGCTGGCGATACCAGTCGGTGACGAGCTGGATACCATCCGGATTTGCGGACGGGAACATGACGATGACGGCATTGTCGAGAATCTCACGCGCATCGGGAAATTGTTCGGTCGCGAGGTCGTGGGCGAGTTGCATCGACATCTGAGAGGCTGCAATTTCGGTGGAGTGAATGGAACAGGATATGCCAATGACAATCTTTCCTTCCTGTACCAGGGCATCCGCTTCGCCTTCTGTCAGCCGCCGTGAGTCCGCAAGTCTTGCTTCAATTTCCTTGTACCGATTGATTTGGGCGAGATTGCTTTCGGAACTGATGACGACCTGGAGGAAGGGCCGCCCCATGGTGGTCTTTCCCAGCTCGGTCACCTGGACCCGGTGCGTCTCCGAGGCCAGTTTCTGAAAATAACCCACCATCTGGTTCCAGTCAGCGAGTTTGCGGTCGGCGCCGGGCACGAAACCCAGGTACGCCTCAGGAGAGGTA
>JBAVHJ010000108.1:0-2171 GCA_049685715.1 Terriglobia bacterium
CTATGTGACCGTTTCTGCCGCCATCCGTCGATTCGAACAAAAGATGGAGAAAGACAAACACTTAGCCGACATCTTCCGTCAGGCCCAATCCCAATTGTAGATTGCAAAGATACGACCCCTTTCATTCAGCGTCTTGAGCACCGGAAAACGGGCTTCGTGCAGTCGTCGTTCCAGTTGCCGGGCACGGCGCTGTTCCACTTCGATCGTCGTCAGATCCAGCAAGTAGCTTTCGTAACTCTGCGCCGTCTCTCGCGCCGCGCGTCCGCATTCCTTGTACTGGCGCAGCATGGCGGGCAGCTTCAGCCGGTGCAGATGGTCGTCCAACAACACTTCTTCGGAGGCTCGACTCATTGAGCACCGCCTTCCAACAACCGGTCATAGCGGGAGAGATCCCCCAAGGCGATCTGCCGGTCCGTCACTCCGGGAATCAGATCACGCTCCAGCGGCGGGCACTGCCATCCCGGGCTGTCTTGCCGCACCAAGAGATGTTTCACCGCTTCGTACCCGTAGGTCTGAAACCGCAGCGCCTCCGCAACCGCAGATTGGATTCGTCCCGCCGGGTAGCAGCCATGCAACTGCAGCACTTCGACAAACTCGCGCGTTCCCCGGTTATCGCCCAACCGCCGGCGCAACTGTCCCAGCAACGTCTCGTAGTCGCAGGGCCACTGGGCGCGCCACTGCCGAATCGGCCGCGCCGTTTCAAAGGCCCCGATGCGCTGGTGAAGCAACTCCAGGTAATGCAGCGGATCGACCTGCCACTTGCTGTTGCCGAAGAGTCGCGCGTGATCGGCGATGAGCTGGTGATCGGCATAGAACCGAACGCGGTCGCATCCCACCTCCGCCTCGATCCAGCGGCCGACGTAGGCGGTTGGCAGGGAGTAACGGTTGCGGTCCACTTGCGCCGTGCTGTAGCGACCCACTTTCACCGGCAGGAGTTTGTGATTCTCATACGGGGTCGGGGGAAGCGCCATCAATCGCCCTCGTTCCTCTTCATGCCGTTCATCGACCGTTCTGGAATCCTCGCGCCCTTCAATGGGGCGGCTCCCCCGATCCAGACAGCGTTCCAACAGCTCGGCATTGAGCTCTTCGAAACTCGAGACCTGCGGGAGCGGCACCAGAAAGTTGTGCCGGGCATAGCCGACCAATCCCTCCACTCCCCCTTTTTCCTGCCCCCGGGCGGGGTTGCAGAACCGTGCCTCGAAGCTGTAGTAACTGCGAAACGAGATAAACCGTTCCTGTTGCAGACGCGCCTGGCCTCGCAGCACCTGCGCCACGGCCGTCGTCAGATTATCGAAAACAAGAATCGGGAAAACTCCGCCAAAATAATCGAAGGCGCGTTGGTGGCCATCAAAGAACATCTCCTGGCGTTCCCACGGGTAGGCCCGGACAAACGGCTTGCCGCTGTAACGCGAGCGCATGCAGAACAGCTTCACGGTGAGCGGTTCGCCGGCCATGACGACGGCGGCGGTCCCCCAATCGACCTCCGCTTCGCGCGCCACTTCCGGATCGAGCGGAATCACCGCCGCCGCTCGCCCCTCTCCCCGTTGGGCTTTGAACTCCCGCACCCACCGTCGCACCGAGGACTGCGCTCCTTCAAAGGCGTACTCTTCCACCAGCCGGGTAAAAATCCGTCGGCTCGTATGGCGTTGCTTGCGGGGGGCTTGCCGGTCGGCCTCCAGCCACCCTTCGACCACTGCCGCCACGGGCTCCATCCGTGGCCTGAAGGGCGCTTTCTGCCGCCGGTACTGCGGTTCCATTCCTTTCAATACTTTGCGAATCGTTTTTCGGCAATGTCCTGTCTCTCGTGCAATCTGTCGAATGCTCTTGTGGTACACTCGCGAGGCCGTCCGTATCAACTCATACTGATCCATCCCGATCATCCTTCCTCCTCTGCTCGACGCTGCTCCCCTGTGTCGCAGCACCTTAGCAGAGGGTTGAGGGGGTGGGTCCTTTTTAGATGATCATTTGCCCATCAGGTGGGTACCTTTTAGATTATCATTATCAGCTTAGTTCCCTCTTCTCGTTAAAGAGAAAGTGAGCCCTCAAAAAATAGGGACAGCCACCTATTTTTCGAGGCTTCCGTGGGACGGCCCGAGTGGCCCCGGGGTGAGGCACGGTAACGTGGTGCGGGAAGAAGAGAACTGAGCGCGCAGAATCTTTTCTTGAACATG
>JBAVHJ010000109.1:0-9407 GCA_049685715.1 Terriglobia bacterium
TGTGGATGTGTGGTTTCTTGCTTGATACCTGATTGGAACTGCATGGCAACGTCTTAATTCTTTTCAACTCGGTGGACAAAGGCTGTCTTTCCGCTCTTCCTTTGATTCGACGAATTCAAGCAGACCATTCAGATACCCCGAGCATAAAAAATAATCTTTCCGGACTCTTGCGACCTGCAAACTACTTCTTGAGGAGCTCTCCGATGATTAAACGCAAAGGCTCGATCGTTTTTCTTTTTCTGGTATGTGCCGGCTGCCTGATGGCATCCGGGTTCTTGAAGGCTGACGAGGGCATGTGGCCGTTCAACCTCGTGCCAAAAGCGGAACTCAAAGCCAGGTATGGCTTTGAACCCACCGAGGCTTGGCTGACTCATGTTCAGCTCTCTTCAGTTCGTTTTAACAATGGAGGATCGGGGTCGTTTGTTTCAGCCGACGGGCTGGTCATGACAAACCACCACGTGGGCGCCGACTGCATGCAGAAGCTTTCAAACGATAAGAACGATTACTACCGGAACGGGTATTGGGCAAAGCAGCGATCCGACGAGGCCAAGTGCCCAGATCTCGAACTGAACGTTCTGGAAAGCATCCAAGATGTCACGGCCCGGGTGAATGCCGCTGTGAAGCCGGAAATGAACCCGGGGGATGCCAACACGGCACGCCGCGGCGCGATGGCCGACATCGAAAAGGAATGCACAACCCAATCCGGCCTGCGCTGCGATGTGATCACCTTGTACCAGGGCGGCCAATACCACCTGTACCGGTACAAGAAGTACACGGATGTCCGCTTGGTGTTCGCGCCTGAGTTCGGGATTGCGTTTTTTGGCGGGGACCCCGATAATTTTACCTATCCGCGTTACGACCTTGATCTGTGCCTATTCCGGGTTTATGAGAACGACAAGCCCACCGCCATCAAGGACTATTTCAAATGGAGCAAGAACGGATCCGGCGACAGTGATCTGGTGTTTGTCTCCGGAAATCCCGGTTCAACCAGCCGGCTGAATACGCTCGCCCACCTGGAGTATCTCCGTGACACAGGATTTCCTTACGCGCTGAGCTTGCTGGAATGGGACCGCAATTCCTTGCTTAAATTCAGCGAACGCGGCCCGGAGCAGACTCGGATAGCCAAAGAGGACATCTTTGGGATTGAAAACAGCCTGAAGGCGATTCGTGAAGAGGAAGCCGCCTTGCGCGATCCCGATTTGATGAGTAAGAAGGCAAGCGAGGAGAGGCAGTTGAGGGCTAAAGTGGATGCCGATGCCAAGATGAAAGGTGAATTTGGCAACGCCTGGGAGGCGATTGCCAGGTCGCGCAAAGACCTGGCAGGCTTCAGTAAACCCTATTCCTTTCTTGAAGGGGGAGCCGCCCTGGAGTCTGATTTGTTCCAGTTTGCCCGGGGGCTGCTGCGTCTGGCTGCTGAAAAGCAAAAGCCGAACCCGGAAAGGCTCCGCGAATATCGGGAGTCGAATCTTTCCTCCCTTCAATTTCAGCTCTTCTCATCCGCCCCCATCTACGACGATTATGAGAAGGCCAAACTGACTTCCTCCTTGACTTTTTTCCAGGATCAATTGGGCAAGGACAATACCTTGGTCAAAGAGGTTCTGAACGGAAAGACCCCCGGGCATCTGGCGGATGAACTTGTTTCCGGTACGAAGCTGAAGGATGTCGAGGAGCGCAAGCGCCTGGCGGAAGGTGGAGAAAAGGCCATCAAGGACTCCACTGACCCCATGATCTTGTTTGCGAAAAAGATCGATCCCGAGGCACGCAAGCTTCGCAAGCAATATGAGGACAACGTCCAGGGAGTGGAGCGCCAGAATTATGCCCTCATTTCCAATGCGATCTTTGCGCTGAAGGGAACTTCGATTTATCCGGATGCGACGTTCACTTTGCGCCTCTCTTTCGGAACCGTGAAAGGTTACATGGAAAAAGGCGGAAAGGTCCCCTATTTCACCACGTTTGCGGGTGCCTACGAACATGCCAGCAAGTACGAAAACAAACCTCCCTACGATCTGCCGAAGAGTTGGTTGGAGAAGAAGACGGCGCTCAACCTCTCCACTCCCCTCAATACGGTCAATACGGCCGATATCATTGGCGGCAATTCCGGAAGTCCGGTCATTAACCGCAATGCTGAGATCGTAGGTTTGATATTTGACGGCAACATTCAGTCGCTGTCGCTGGATTTCGTTTACAGCGATAAGCAGGCGCGTGCGGTTGCAGTGGCCTCACAGGGCATTATCGAGGCGCTCCGGAAGATTTATGGGGCCAATGCGATTGCCGATGAATTAGAAGGCAAGAAGAAATAAGGAATCCAGCGACGGGACCAGGCCGGATCCTTTCGGCGTAAGCGATGGGTCGGGGTTTGCGCCGCCCAGACCCATCCTCCCTTCATTTCATACCCCAATCCATCATGATGGAGGTTTCCCTTGAAACGGCAGGGATGGACAGTTCTTCTTCTCTGCGGGATCGCGATCCTATTGATGGGCCAACCAGGGGCGAGTGCCTCAGAAAAAATGGTCGCCATCCGTTGCGGCCACCTGCTGGATGTGAAAACCGGCCTCTTGCTGGACCACCAAACGATTCTCATCGAAGGTGATCGAATCACCCGAGTGGGCCGTTCACAAGAGGTTGGCGTCCCGGCGGGAGCCGAGGTGATCGACTTGCACGATGCGACTGTGTTACCCGGGCTCATTGACACTCACGTCCATCTTTTCCTTCATCCCGGGCCCCAGGACGATCAAACGTTGCGCGAAACCGTGGCAAAACGAACGATCATGGCGATTAGGAACGCGGAGGCCGATCTGATGGCCGGATTTACCAGTGAGCGCGATTTGGGAACGGAAGGCGCCGAAGCCGCCGATGTGGATGTCCGTAATGCCATTGAAAACGGCGAGATCCCCGGTCCTCGTTTGCAGGTTTCAACCCAGGCCATCTCGGTCGATGGGGGCCACGAGGACTTTTTCGGATACAACCCGGCCGTGAAGATGATCCCCAATGCCATGATGGTGGAGGGGATTGACGAAATGAAGAAGGCCATCCGGTCGCAAATCAAGGAAGACGCCGATTTCATTAAGATTTATGCGACGGGCACGGACCAGATCGTCTCGCCCGGAAACTATTGGACAGTGGCGCAGTTTACCCTGGAGGAAATGGAAGCGGCCGTCCATGAGGCGGCGCGGGTGGGAAGAAGAGTGGCGGTACACGCCACGGGCGGGGAGGGCGCGCTGTTCTCCGCCCAGGCGGGAGTCCATTCCATCGAGCATGGATATTATCTTGATGACAAAACGTTGTTGCTGATGAAGCAGAAGGGGATTTATCTCGTCCCCACTTTTAGCGTGACGGAATGGAACGTGGCCCATGCGACGACGCCGGCAGCTCAGGCTCGGGGGAAAATTGTGCTTCAACTGCGACATAAACATTTCGAAAACGCCCTTGCAGTGGGCGTGAAAATCGCGATGGGATCGGATGTCGGGCCATTTCCGCACGGCACACAGGCAGAAGAGTTTTCGTGGATGGTGAAATACGGAATGACGCCGCTGGCCTCGGTTCAAGCCGGGACCCTCCATGCCGCTGCTCTCATGGGTTGGTCGGACCAGGTGGGTTCAATCGAGGCGGGCAAGATGGCAGATCTGGTGGCAGTGGCAGACAATCCCCTTCAAAACATCGACACACTGAAACGACCACTGTTCGTCATGAAAGCGGGTGTGGTCGTTAAGAACTTGGTTCCCGCTGCAGGGCGGTAGGAGAACGGGGTCAACATTGACCTCTTTGAATCGGCACCTCTCCATTCGGCATAACCTCCTTGTCTACCCCTGCAAAGCTTGATAAGCTTTCCTGCGGTCAGAGTTCATTCAGAAAAATCCGTTCCGGGAGGAATTCCGTGCCATTCCGACGCGTTCGTGGATTTGTGTTCTTTTGCTCATGGGTGATTCTTGTCTCTTCGCTCTCCGCCCAGCCCCCGCCTCCGTCTTCGCATTACAAACCCTTCGATCCCGGGGCGACTTATCAGCCGGCGCGCACGCGGTATTTTCATGTGGAGCATTATAAACTGGAACTCTCGTTCGACCAGGGCAAACATGAGATTCGGGGAACGGACACTGTCACCTTCATCCCCTTCCGTGATGCATTTCGCACCGTCGAACTCGATAGTACGGATTTGACCATCGACCGCGTGACCGACGCCGGGGGGACCTCGCTGAAGTTTCGTGTCGGACCGGACAAGCTCTTTATTGATCTCGATCCTCCGCGAGCCAGTGGTGAGAAGGTTCAGGTGAGTATCACTTACCACGGGACACCGACCAACGGAATGTATTTCATCAATCCTGACCAGGGGTATCCCAACCTGGCGCCGGAAATCTGGACGCAGGGGGAATCGGAATTCAATCATTACTGGTTTCCATGCTACGACTTTCCCAACGACCGATCCACGAGCGAAGTGATCGTCACCGTGCCGGACAGTGAGATGGTCATCTCGAACGGGAAACTGCTCTCGGTCACCCCCAATGAAACCCTCCACACCAGGACGTTTCACTGGAAGGAAGCGGTTCCCCACAGCTCGTATCTGACTTCGTTGGTGGTGGGTCCCTTTACTAAATACGAGGCGATGTACAAGGGCATCGCCGTGGATTACTACGTTGCCCCGGGAGTCGACAAGGCGACCGGAGAGCGTTCCTTTGGCTTAACTCCGGACATGGTGGCCTTCTTCTCCGACATGACGAAACGCGAATACCCCTATGAGAAATACGCTCAATCCGCTGTGGAGCGCTACGGCGGGGGAATGGAAAACATCTCGGCGACCACTCAGACCGACCAGACCCTGCATGATGAGCGGGCGGAGCAGGATTATTCCAGCCTCGGCCTGGTGGCCCATGAGCTGGCGCACCAATGGTTCGGCGATCTGTTGACCTGTACCGATTGGGCCCACATCTGGCTGAATGAAGGATTTGCTTCTTTCTTTGAATCCCTGTACCGCGAGCACCACTTGGGATATGAAGAGTATCGCGATCACCTGCGACAGTTTGAACAGAATTATTTCAACGAGGATCAGCGGTACCGGCGGCCCATCGTGACTCATTATTACAAAGATAACTCCCACCTTTTTGATGCGACGACTTATCAGAAGGGCGCGCGCGTTCTCGATATGCTGCGCACTCTTCTCGGGGAGAAGGCTTTTTTTGCAGGGATCCAAAATTACGTGGCGTCAAACCAGGCCAAGAATGTGGAGACATTTGATTTTGAAAAAGCCATGGAAGAATCCAGCGGACGCACTCTGGACTGGTTTTTCGATGAATGGGTGTTCCACGCAGGGCATCCGGAATTGAAGGTTACGGCCGAGTGGGACGATACTCGAAAGGTGGAGACCCTTCACGTCGAGCAGACACAGACCGTCGACTCCACCACCTTGTTATTCCGTATCCCGGTGGACATCGAGATCCAGGCTGCTGGCCGCGCTAGAACGTATCCGGTCGAGATCCGGGAGAAGACCCAGAACTTCTACTTTCCACTCGATGCTGCTCCAACCGTGGTGCTCTTCGATCCCGGAAACCGTGTGCTTAAGAAGATCGATTTCAGAAAATCAACGGTGGAGTTGATCCGGCAGGCAAGGGAGGCCAAAGAAGGACAGGATCGCCGCTGGGCCGCCCAGGAACTCGGGAAGTTGGGGGCCGATCCGGCTGCCTTGGAAGCCTTGAAGTGGGTATTGAAGAACGACTCTTTTTACGGGGTTCGGATTGCCGCGGCTGAGGCACTGGGGGCTATGCGATCGCCGGCTTCACGGGAAGCACTGGAAGGTGGAGTTCAAGACAAAGACTCTCGGGTGCGGGAAGCCGTGGCGCGGATGCTGGGGAACTTTGAGAAGGATGGACGTGCTGCCGCGATCCTGAAAAGCATCCTCGAGAAGGATGACAGCTATGCGGCTGAAGCGGCCGCCGCTGAATCGCTCGCAAAGATCAAGGCCCCGGACGCCTTTGAAACGCTCAAGAAGAAGTTGGCGACGCATCCCTATCGAACGGTGGCAAACGGCATTTATTCGGCATTCAATACATTAGAGGACAAAAACGCCGTGCCTCTGGCCTTGGAAGACTCTGCCTATGGAAAGCCCGATACCCTCCGCTTTGCCGCCATCAACACCCTGAGCCATTTAGGACGGGGAAACAAGGAGGTTTACAAGCGCCTGATTGAGATTACAGAAGATCCCAATGTCTTCATGCGCTCTCGGGCCATCAGGGCTCTCGGATCACTCAAAGACCCTGAGGTCTTGCCGAAGTTGGAAGAGATTGCAGCCCGCGCGGGGCATGGAGGGAGATTCGGCGAGGCGGGCGTGGCAGATGCGGCCGTGGAAGCGATTGAACAAATACGCGCGGGGATGACCGGGAAAGTTGATGCGGCCAAGCTACAGAGCGAAGTCGACGAATTGAAGCGGTCAAACCAGAGACTTGAACGGGAGGTCGAGGAGCTCCAAAAGCACAAAGAGCTGAAGTGATCGATCATTGAGGCCACGTCCCCGGACCCTGCATGAGTTTTGGGTTCGTCTGAATCCACCCCTCAAGGGCTGGAGACTCCTCTCTTCGCCCCCCTCTTTGCATGATAGAATTTCTTCTGAAGCCTGTCCGGCGATTGACTTGCTCCGGGCTCCATGTGTTTCCTTATGGATTCTCTTTACGAAAAGATCCTGCGGACCATTGCTTCCCACCGGATGTTCACTGGAGGGGAGCGGGTGGCGGTCGCTGTGTCCGGTGGGCCGGATTCAATGGCCCTGTTAATCCTGTTGCGCCGGCTGTCCGCCCGATTCTCCTTGAGCCTTCTTGTGGCTCACTTCAATCATCAACTTCGCGGGACAGAGTCGGAGGGTGATGAACAATTTGTCCGGGATGTATCGCTGAAGCTGGGATTGAACTGTGTTGTGGGAACGGAAAACGTGCACTTGTTGGCCTTGGAAAGGCACAGGAACGAAGAGGCGGTGGCGCGGGAATGCCGCTACCGCTTTCTGAAAAACCTTTCCGTTTCCGATCAAATCGGAAGGGTGGCCCTCGGCCACACAGCGAATGATCAGGCGGAGACGCTTCTAATGCGCCTGATCCGCGGCACCGGGACGCGAGGTCTCGGATCGATTCATCCAGTGGTCGACGATTATTTTGTTCGGCCTTTGCTCGATGTGACCCGAACGCAGGTTGAGCAGTTCCTTTCGAGCCTGAACATCGTCTGGCGAGAGGATTCAACCAACCTGGATCGTCGACGAAGCCGTAATCGTATTCGCCATGAACTTCTGCCCCTGCTTTCCGAAAAATACAACCCCCTGATTGTGAGACAACTGGCGCGGACGGCTGCGCAAAGTCGCCTTGACGAGCGCTTTCTGTCGCGGATCGCCACCGCCTGGTTTGATCAAATCCAGTCAACCGAAGAGACTGGAGGCGATCCGAAAAAGTGCGTGACCTTGCCAATCCCTGAACTGACCGATCTTGATGCTGCGATCCGGACGCGGGTCATCCGACTGGCGATCGAGAAGATTAAGGGGAACTTGACACGGATTGACGGAGAACATGTGGAGTCCATTCAGAGGCTCGTGAATGCGGGTCAGAGCGGGGATTCCGTAAACCTTCCTCTGGGACTCCATGTTGAGCGTGTGTTTGATAAGCTCCGTTTTTCCTGCGCGCAACCTGAGCAATCCCCGGATTATGAAGTCGTGTTGCCCGTTCCCGGCTCGGTGGAGATTCCCTACGGGGGGTTAAGATGGGAGAGCCGGCTGATTGAACGCGGGGCAGGTTCAAACGAGGGGGATGGACGGCCTGTTTTGGAATCCGGGGACAGCCCCGGGAAAGACCGGCACCCTGCGAGAGTGGCCAGTTTTGATTATGGCGAGATTTCCTTGTGTTTCAATCTGGACAGGTCTGGTAAACTCAAGGTGAGAAACCTGCGCCCCGGGGACCGCTATCAACCGCTGGGGAGCGAGCGGGCGGTCAAGGTTCATGAGCTGCTGTGTGCGCGCCGGGTTGCAGCGAGTGAACGAAGGAGATGGCCACTTCTCATGGCGGGTGACGAAATTCTTTGGGCTCGCGGATTTGCAGAATCCCAGAAGGTTGCGGTCACCGGCAGGAGCCGCCAAATACTCATGATTGCAGAGGAGCACGAAAGTGGAGAATGAAATCCAAGTCATTTACACTGCAGACCAGATCGCAGAGCGTGTGCATGAGCTGGGTCGTGTCCTCACCCGCGATTATTCCGGAAAAGAACTCGTCTGCGTCGGGACCGTGGAAGATTCGTTCGTTTTCATGGCAGACCTCGTACGCGCTATCCAGCAGCCGGTCACTTGCCTTTTCATCAAGGCGATAACCGAAGAAGGGATTGATGAGACGGCGGGATACAAGAAGATTTTTTACACTTCCGTGACAAACCTGGCTAACCGCCATGTTTTGCTTGTCGTTGGAGCCCTTGACACGGGAATTACGGCCGACTTCCTCTCCAGAAATATCTTGCTGCAAGAGCCCGCATCGCTTAAAATAATTGCGTTGATCGATAAACCCGAATTGCGCCGGTCCCCCGCCGTGGCAGGATATGCTGCCTTCACCATTCATGATCAATTTGTGGTGGGATATGGGCTGGGCACGGATGAACGTTATCGGAACTTCCCTTCGCTGGCTGTGCTCCGTGGCCGGTCGGCCACGACGCCGGATGTGGTGCTGGCACTCAGCGGAGAAGGGGAAGGGTAACTCATTTCGCGAGTTTCACCGGAAGCCGTTTTGAAACGGGTAGATCCGGTGGAGGACGAAGTGTTGAACGGCTGGAGGAGATTTTGAGTTCAGGTTTAAAAACTGCGATTGTTTGGATTGCGATGATCGTGACTGCAGTCCTGTTGTGGCAGGTCTATCAGAGTTCACAGGGCAAGCCAAAGGCACAGGAGCCCTCTTACAGCGAGTTCCTGAATGCCGTCAACCAGGACCAGGTTCAGAAAGTGACGGTCACCGATAACGACGAGATTACTGGCGAATACAAGAACAATAAGGGGTCCTTTAAGACCACCGTCCCGATTCAGGACCCGGATCTCATGAAACTCCTGCGGGAAAAGGGAGTGACTGTCATCGGGAAGAAATCCAGTCAGAACTCCTGGATATCGGCCCTGCTGGGCTGGTGGGCGCCGATCCTGATCCTGGTCGCCTTCTGGATCTTCATGATGCGACAGATGCAGAGTGGCGGCAACAAGGCACTGAGCTTCGGGAAATCTCGGGCGAAGTTGTTAAACTCCCAGCAGAAGAAGGTCACCTTTAAGGATGTGGCCGGGGTGGAGGAAGCCAAGGATGAACTCCAGGAGATCATCGAATTCCTCAAGGAACCTCAGAAGTTTCAAAAACTAGGGGGCAGGATTCCGAAGGGTGTTCTGCTGGTCGGTCCACCGGGAACGGGAAAGACACTCCTGGCAC
>JBAVHJ010000110.1:0-17764 GCA_049685715.1 Terriglobia bacterium
GCCCACGGGTGGGGCCCTCTGAGGAAGCGACGTTTCCTGCCGGTCAAGGATTTCCTCCGCGTTGACTTATTGGTCATTCGCCCTCACGTCTCGATTTCCATTCTTTCGTGGCTTCTGCGTGTGTCGAATTTTGAAGAACCGGCGCACGGGCTCCGTCCCCATCCTCGATTCGGGGAAGTTCTTGGCTCGCAATCAACGCATCGGCGGGCTGGGGGGAATATCGCCCTCCTCCGGCTATGAGATAAAGTTGGAATCCAAAGGGACACTCGGGAGGGTTTTACGGTGTCAAGCTTGCGGGGGAGAAGTCCGGTTTCTATTCGGTGAGAAATCTGACCACATAACTTGTTTTCCCTCGATAATTTTGGAATTCAGGAGAAGGATCCGAGTCTCCCCGCCAATTATCATTTCAACCCGGGCAGGAAACGGCGAGTGCGTGACTTGTAATTCAAGCGGGTTCACTAGGTTCTGAGAATACCTACCGGAGAGAGCAAAGCGATGGCTGAGTTTACAGAAGAGATTACCCTTGAAGGTCACATCATCGACTCCTGGATCCTGCCTCGAGTGTTTGATGCGATTATGGACTTGGGTGGCACCTTTGATCTGCGCGAGATCCGGGTGGGCCGGCACAAAGACGAAACCTCCTTTGCCCGGTTAAAGATCATGGCCGCGGCCGATTCTCAACTGCAACGCATTCTTACGGCGTTGCAGGATTACGGGGCCGTGTTGGTGTCGCGGGATGATGTGCGCACCGAGGCCTCACCCTGTGATGGCGCCCTCCCTGATGATTTTTACTCCACCACTCATTTTCCGACCCAGGTGCGGTTGAACGGGGGGTGGGTGGATGTGACGGGAACCGAAATGGATCTGGCGATTGTGGTCGATCGGCCCCACGCACGGGCCCACATGTTGCCCATGGCCGAGGTGAAGAAGGGGGACCCGGTGGTGGTGGGACATGAAGGAATTCGGGTCATTCCCCTGCAACGGTCCCGGGAGCGCGAGATTTTCTCATTCATGGCCAGCAATGTGTCGCCGGAAAAACCGAAACGCCTCGTCATCGGGGAGATTGCAAAACAGATGCACGAGACTCGGGCTCATGGAGGGAAAATCCTGGTGGTGGCCGGCCCCGCAGTCGTTCATAGCGGCGCGGCCCCTTACCTGGCAAGAATGATCCGGGCGGGATTTGTGCAAGTCTTGTTCGGTGGAAACGCCATTGCGGCTCACGATGTGGAGGGTGCTCTTCTTGGGACTTCCCTGGGAGTCGCCCTGCAGAGTGGGCAACCCATCGAAGGGGGACACCGGCATCACATGGTGGCGATCAATACGATCCGGCGAGCCGGTTCGCTCCGGCAGGCGGTTGAGGCAGGCATCCTCCGGGAGGGGATCATGTACGAGTGCATCCGCCACAACGTCGAACTGGTGCTGGCGGGCTCGGTGCGCGACGACGGACCCCTTCCTGACGTGATCGTCGACATGGGACAAGCACAACGCCGGATGCGGGCCGCGGTCCAAGGCGTGGAAATCGTCCTGATGATCGCCACCATGCTCCACTCGATTGCAACTGGGAACATGTTGCCCGCATCAGTCAAGGTGGTCGCGGTAGACATCAATCCTGCTGTCGTCACCAAACTCGCGGATCGAGGGACCTTTCAGGCCCTGGGTCTGGTGACTGACGCGGAGTTGTTTGTCAGCGAACTGGCGGAAGCACTGGGTGTTTAAGGTGGAGAAGGGAAACCCACGCACCTCGGAAGCAAGAGGATGATTCCCTCAGTGCTCCCGAGGTGATTAGCTTCTAATCCAGCTGGTAGTTGGGAGCTTCCTTCGTGATGATGACATCGTGGACGTGACTTTCTCTGAGCCCTGCAGGAGTGATTCGAAGAAACCGGGTCTTCCGGTGCAATTCGGACAGATTTTTTGCCCCGCAATACCCCATTCCAGATTTCAGGCCCCCCACCAATTGATGCACCATGGCTGAAAGGGGCCCTTTGTGAGGGACGCGCCCTTCGACTCCCTCCGCAATCATTTCCTTTCCACTCGTGCGCTCCTGGGCGTAGCGGTCCCCCGAACCTAACTGCATGGCAGTGAGCGATCCCATGCCACGGTAGGACTTAAAGCTCCGGCCCTGAAAAAGAATGGTTTCACCGGGGCTCTCGTCAGTCCCCGCAAACAAGCTCCCGATCATCACCGCATCGGCTCCCGCCGCGAGGGCCTTGGTGATGTCGCCCGAAAACTTGATTCCCCCGTCAGCTATGAGCGGAATCCCCGCCTTATGCGCAAATTTTGCGCAGGCGGCGATCGCGGTGATCTGAGGGACGCCCACGCCCGTGACGATGCGCGTCGTGCAAATGGATCCCGGCCCGATCCCGACTTTGATGGCATCAACCCCCAGGCGAATCAAGTCCCGTGCCGCTTCGGCCGAGGCAATGTTTCCCGCTGCGAGATCAACCCCTGGAAATTTCTTTTTGATACTCTTGATGGCTTGAAGCACCCGCGCCGTGTGCCCGTGGGCCGTGTCAATGATCAACAAATCGACCTTGGACCGGACCAGTTCCGCCGCGCGCTCCAGGAAATCGCCGGTGGCCCCCAGGGCGGCCCCCACGCGCAGGCGGCCCTGCGCATCCTTTGCGGAATTCGGATATTGAATCTTCTTTTGAATGTCCTTAACGGTAATGAGGCCCTTCAATTTGTAATTCTTGTCCACCACCAGCAGTTTTTCCACCCGATGCTGATGTAGTTTCTCTTCCGCTTGATCGAGCGTCGTCCCGACCGGGACGGTAATGAGGTTCTCTTTGGTCATGGCATCGCTGATGGGCCGATCGAGACGCGTTTCAAACCGCAAATCGCGGTTGGTGAGGATCCCCACCAGTTTTCCAGATTTGTCGGTGACCGGAACGCCTGAGATTTTGTAATGCCGCATGATCTCCAGGGCATCGGAGATCTTCTTGTCCGGCGTCGTCGTGATGGGATCAACGATCATTCCGCTCTCGGATCGTTTCACTTTGTCGACCTCACTGGCCTGCCGCTCCACCGACAGATTTCGATGGATGATCCCGATGCCGCCTTGCTGCGCCAGGGCGATGGCGAGGCGAGCTTCAGTCACCGTGTCCATAGCGGCGCTGACAATCGGGACGTTCAACTTGATGTGACGAGTCACGAGGGTGGCGGTATTCGCTTCCGTGGGCAAAACCGACGATCGCAGGGGGAGGAGTAAAACGTCGTCGAACGTCAAGCCTTCGTTCACGCTGTCAGTTAGCATTGTTGCTCCTGGATAAGAGCCTTGAGCTCGTTCTTGTGCGCCTGGCTTGGACAGCCATGGCCGCACGTAACGCCAATTCGCTCCGGAAACAAAAAACCCATCCCATTTTCATGGGACGGGTTGAGACCGAAGCGGCTCGAAGAGGCCCAATAAATTTTCGGGTGTAAGACACCATGTAGAATTCTAGAGAGGGCAACCCGTCTTGTCAAGACGCTTGCCTTGACCGTCACCATAGCGATGTCTATAATGACGTTTTGTTTTCCAGCCATGCATCCTCTTGGATTAGAAAGGCGAGCCTCTGTCATGAAAATCCACGAATACCAGGCAAAAGAGATTCTCTCCCGGTACCACGTGAAAGTCCCGCGGGGTCGACCCGCGATGACCCCGGAGGAGGCGAAAAAAATCGCCGTGGAGCTGGGTGGCCCGGTCGTGGTGAAGGCCCAAATTCACGCCGGGGGACGGGGCAAGGGAGGAGGGGTCAAGTTGGCCAAGACTCCGGAGGAAGCGGAACAGCTTGCCCGGCGGATGCTGGGGATGAAGCTGATCACCCATCAGACGGGGCCCGAGGGGAGAATTGTGCAGCGCCTTCTGGTGGAGGAAGCCTTGCATATTAAGAAGGAACTTTATCTGGGCATCGTGATTGATCGCGTTGTGGGGAAGCCTGTGTTCATGGCCAGCGCCGCAGGCGGGATGGAAATCGAAGAGGTCGCCGCCAAAAGCCCCGAGTTGATCCTGAAAGAGTGGATCGATCCGGGAATCGGATTTCAGGCCTACCAGGCACGATCGCTCGCTTTTGGATTGGGGCTGGCCCCTGAACTCATAAACAAAGCGGTTCAGTTTATGACCGCCCTCTATCAGGCCTTTCAGTCAAGCGATGGCTCATTGGCTGAAATCAATCCCTTCCTGTTGACTGAAGAGGGGGAGCTCTACGCCCTGGATGCCAAGATCAACTTTGACGACAATGCCCTGTTTCGCCATAAGGAATTTGCCGCCCTCCGCGATCTGAATGAAGAAGATCCGTTGGAAGTGGAAGCCAGCAAGTTCAATCTGAATTACATCAAACTGGATGGCAACGTGGGCTGTATGGTGAATGGGGCCGGGCTGGCCATGGCCACCATGGATATCATCAAGTATGCGGGCGGCATGCCCGCCAACTTCCTGGACGTGGGGGGCGGCGCCAGCGCCGAACAGGTCAAGAACGCATTCCGCATCCTGATGAGCGACAAGAATGTGAAGGCCGTTCTCATTAATATTTTCGGCGGGATTCTGCGATGCGACACCTTGGCCACGGGGGTCGTGGAGGCAGCCAAGGAGCTGGCCCTTTCGATACCCATCGTGGTTCGAATGGAGGGCACCAACGTCGAACGGGGCCGCGAGATTCTCAAGGAATCCGGGCTCAACTTCACGGTGGGATTGAATATGAAAGACGCCGCCGAAAAGGTCGTCGCCCTGGCGAGTCGTTCTGTGCCTCAAGCGAGTGTGTAGGAGTGATTCCACGGGGCGATCGCCCGGACTTAAGAGACTTCAGTGGGAAGGAGATGCAATGAGAATCAAAAGAAATTCGGGCAGTTGCATCCTCATGCTTCTAGGCATGGTCCTCATGGGATTGCTTTCCGTGGCGGCAGGAGCAGAGGTGGAAAAGGTGGTGAAGGATTCCATGAAACGATTCTCCGTCAAAGCTCCAGCATCATGGAAAGTGGCGGAGAGTGCGGATGGATCAAGCATCACGATCGTCGGCGAGGAGGCTTCTTTCACCATTTACCCGTCCTATCGGGGGAACGATCTCGAAGCATTGCATCGCAGAATGGCGTTGCAGTTTGCCACAAGAGCCCTCGAAGGTCCACCGAAGAACAACAAGATCAAATGGGAGAAGCGGCGGGTTGGAAACGAGAAGGCCCTCGAATCCGTGTATGAAATTAAGGGCGGTTCTGAAGATACCCATGAAAAATACCGCGTTCATGTGATCACCCTTGATGGAGAAAAACATAAGTTTACGATTGTTTTTACCCTACCGCTCGAGCTGGCTGATAAGAATGGGCTCGAAGGCCGGCTCATGAAAATGGTGGAGGGGTTCTCAGAGGCCAATTGAGAGGGGTTCTTTAGGTTCAGGCTGTCGGAATGAGGCACCCAATAAGCAGACGTATATTTTGCCTGGAAAGGGACTGATCCATGAGTATTCTTGTTGACCAGAACTCCCGCGTTGTGGTCCAGGGTTTGACGGGTAAGGAAGGCACCTTCCATGCTCGGACATGCCAGGAATATGGAACCCAAATCGTCTCAGGCGTCACGCCTGGCAAAGGAGGGACCTTGCATTCTCTGGAGGGATCCCATCTGGCACCCGTTCCCGTGTTCAACACGGTGGCTGATGCTGTTAGAGCGACTGGAGCCAACGTCTCCGTCATCTTTGTTCCCCCGCCCTTTGCCGCGGATGCCATCATGGAGGCGGCGAATGCGGGGATTGCACTCGTCGTGTGCATTTCCGAAGGGATCCCGACCCTGGACATGGTCCGCGCATGGCGGTTTCTCAAAGAGCAGAAGTCGACGCGCCTGATCGGACCTAATTGCCCCGGTATCATCTCACCGGGGAAATGCAAAGTGGGGATTATGCCCGGCCACATTCACAAAGAGGGGAATGTGGGGGTGGTGTCGCGGAGCGGAACCTTGACTTACGAAGCTGTTGACCAGTTGACCCGCCGCGGGATTGGGCAGTCCACCTGCATCGGCATCGGGGGAGATCCGATTATCGGGACCACACACCTGGATGCCATTCGCATGTTTAACGAAGACCCCGATACCCATGCCATCGTCATGATTGGAGAGATTGGCGGAACAGCCGAAGAAGAGGCCTCCGCCTTCGTCAAGAGCCACGTCAGGAAACCGGTCGTTGGTTTTGTTGCGGGTCAAACAGCCCCGCCGGGGCGGCGCATGGGCCATGCCGGGGCCATCATTGCGGGTGGGAAGGGGACGGCGGCGGAAAAAATGAAGGCGATGCGCGACGCGGGGATCCATGTGGTGGAATCGCCGGCGGAGATCGGGGCGATGGTAGAAAAGACGTTGCAGAAATGATCGTCTCTCGCGCCGGACCCACCGGGGAGTCGGGAAGCCTCAAATTGCAAATCCTCTTCAAATAGCAAAATGTAACGGACCAGGTACTGCATTAATCTCGGGATAGACCGGTTGAGAAGATTGCCTCTTTGGAACCTTACTTTTGGTTGGGTCATCGCTTCTTGGATGTTGGAGCCTATTTCATAGACAGACTTGAAGCGCAGGGCCATTCCACGCGGCATGAAGATAAATCCCACAAATTCTATTGAGGAGAATAACATTTTGGCTCTTGAACGCACCCTGGCACTTATTAAGCCCGACGCCTTCAAGGCAGGGCATACGGGAGACATCATCAAGCTGATTGAATCAAATGGATTCAGGATCATTGCCATGAAACTGATTCGATTGTCCAGAAGACAGGCGGAAGGATTTTACGCGGTGCACCGAGAACGCCCCTTTTTCGGCCCCCTGACTGAATTCATGCACTCGGGTCCCATCGTCGCAATGATCCTGGAACGCGAGGATGCCATCAAGCAGTGGCGTGAGGTCATGGGGGCTACAGATCCTTCCAAGGCGACCGAGGGGTCGTTGAGAAAGCGTTTCGGCACTTCCATTCAAAGCAACGCGACGCATGGCAGCGACGCCCCCGAGACGGCGGCCTTCGAGACCAAATATTTTTTTGGTGAGCTTGAAATCTGTCCTTAGAAAGGAAATTCCAAAATCCAGAATCCAAATTCCAAATAAGGACCAAATTCCAACGTCCAAGGGCAAACAAATGAAAGATAATTATCTAATTGGAAATCACTTCAACCACGTACACTTCGAGTGCATTTGTTTGAATTCCTGGAATTTATTTGGAATTTGGATTTTGGGATTTGGAACCTGAGGTTTCTTAGTGTCTGCCATCGGTAGATTTGTTCTTTTGCTGGGTATCGTCCTGATCTTGCTCGGGGGGGCGATTCTGCTTCTGGACCGATTTCATATTTTGCACCTGGGCCGGCTCCCGGGAGACATCCGGATTCACCGTGGAAATTTCACGCTCTATTTCCCTCTCGTAACCTGCCTGTTACTCAGCATCCTCCTGACGTTCCTTTTCTCATTGTTCCGAAAATAACAACTCATTCGATTGAGGGATCTCGGTTGAAGGAGTGTCTCTGAAGGAGGACTTAGGTGTCCAGATCTCTCCTTGTGGGTCGGGGAACGGATGAATCATGAATCATGAATCATCTTGAAGGAGAATACTGCGGGTTGATCGGTTTAGGTGAATTCACACCCGTTCTGGTCGTTGATTGAATTCATCGTGCAAACTTAATCATTGACTCAGCGAAACTGGGAGATCGACTGCAAAGACGGAGCGAATTACCCCAGTCGCCCCTGTTCGGCCAGCCTGCAAAGTGAAGATTGATTTCGATTGGGGTCCCCGTGGCGTGGATCTGTGAGGGGAGGGCGGGATACTTCGAAGGCGCCGATTGGATGCTAGGGATGAGCGCCTGTGCGGTACCTCAAGCCCTGTCTTCCCTGATTCGAGACTGGAACGGTTTTGGCTTCCAGAATGGGTGAATAAGGCCAAGCGAGGCTAGGACTGAGCCTGTCAGGTGAGGCATCAAAGACGGCAGCTGACACGGATGGGGATGGAACACGCCGCTTCCTGGAACTCACCCACTCGTTGATGTAGAAAACCCCCACGGCATACCCGATTCCCGCCAGGGTGTCCAGGATGTAATGTTCGCCCAGATAGATGATCGCAAAATAAACCATAAGACAATAGGCGGCATAAAAGGGCGCTGCCTTACGGAAGTAGCGGCGCATGAAGAGTAAGCCGAGCGTCGGATAGGCCGCGTGCAGTGAGGGCATGGCAGCGACGAGGTTGGAGGTCATCGCGCTGACCACCCCTACCGTCCCATCGGGCATGACCTCGTCGATGATCTTATGTATATGCGGGATCAAATGGTGCTGGGAAGCCATCCAGGGGGGCATCGCGGGAAAGAGAATATACGTGATGAATCCGGCGAACGAAAGGTATACAAACAGTCTCGCCCAAAGCAAATAAAGATCCCGCCTGTAAACCCACAAGCCGAAAGCCACGATCAGGACTACAAAGGAATGCGCATAATAGATCAGGCTCGAGGCGTAGTCGTACCAGTGGCCGACGCCGGGAGTGTAGAGAAACCTTTGGAGTGTGACCGTCGCGACAGGATAGCCGAAAAGCTTCTCCTCCAGGTGGATGATGTCGGTGGAATGCACGCTGCCGGCAATCTTGTCGGCATATCCATGAAGATATTCGTAGGAGAAGAGCAGGAGCACCACGGGTGTCCAGTCGCGGATAAAACTCGAGACACGGCCCAGCGCAAAGGCGGCGAGAATTAGAATCAGGAATGCGAAATCAGAATCATAGAGTTCGTGAACGCGGTAATTGGCGATCAGGACGATGACCAGGTATCCTAGAAAGGGAATCAACCACTCGCGTTGCTGCGGGGTCAGAGAGAGTCTAGTCACAGGCGCAGTCAGTGAAATTGCAGAACATCCCTTTCCTGGATTTTGACATAATCAGTGATCTCCCCGCCCCGGATCGGGGGATCATCAAGCACAATTCCACGGGGAACAGCCTTGGCGCACTGCGTTACATTAGATTGCTACAAGACGAAAAGGTTTAAGAGAGGGTTACAACTATTTTGACATGAATGGGAGATGGGTTCGGGAGGGGCCACTGAGCCGCTCAATGTTTTCTAAAAGCTGAACTTGTGCGAACCCTGCCGAGCTATTATCATCGGAGGAAGACCCCCCGGCCACCGGGGGCAGGATCCCAAGTCGGCTGAGTTCGATCTCCAGGGGTGGTCGGTTGTCTGGACGCCGGAAATGGGGGGCAAACTGCTTGTCACGCATTGCGAGGAAATTCGAGGCTCTTCAACAGTCCGGAGGGAAGGGGTTCATTGCCTACCTCACGGCGGGTGATCCCTCCCTGCAGCACACCCGGTCACTCATCCCGGCTCTCATTCGGGCGGGGGCCGACGTGATTGAAGTGGGCGTCCCTTTTTCCGATCCGCTGGCGGACGGGCCGGTTATACAGCGGGCTTCTCAACGGGCCCTGGCGGGAGGAACAAGCCTGGCGAGAATTCTGGATCTGGTGGCAGAGATCAGGGGAGCCCGGGGGATCCGCTCCAATCAGGATAGCCAGACTCGGATGGGTACACCTGAAGAGAGCGAAGAGACACCCTTCGTCTTATTCAGTTATCTCAATCCGATCTGGCAAATGGGGATTGAGAAATTTGCCCGCCGGGCAAAGGAATCTGGGGCGGATGGAGTGCTCTTGACCGACCTGACCCCGGAGGAATCAGGAGGGATCAAGGAGGTCTTCGACGCCCACGAATTGGATTTGATTTTTCTCATTGCTCCCACCTCGACGGATGAACGGATTCAAAAGATCTGTCGGGCGGCCCGAGGGTTTATTTACGCCGTGTCCCGGACCGGCACGACCGGGACGCGAGACACGCTTTCGCAGGGAGTGGAAACCCTTGTGAAAAGGATTCGTCGCTTCAGCCCTCTCCCGATCGCGGTGGGCTTTGGGATATCGACGAGCGCCCAAGTACAGGCCGTGTGGGATGTGGCGGATGCCGCAGTCGTCGGCAGTGCCATCGTCCAAGCAATTGAACAAGCGGTCGCCTCGAACCAGGGATCCCCGCCTCAGGTCGAAGGGCTTGTCGAGCGCGTGGAGGCTCTGATAAGGGGACTCATTCCGCCACGATCAACCTGAGTATTCGTCCCGAAGAGGCTGGGACAGTTTCGGCAAAAAGATCAGAGTCAGGCGGGCGGGGACGAGTCAAGAATTTTCGGAAAGGGGTTCTCTCTGGGGTCTTCCAGCAAGATGCCCCGGACAAGAAGTGAAGACTAATTCCGGGAGAGGGACGTTAGATCTCCCGTCCCACCGCCGGGGCGATGATCCGCAACTCTTTCATCAATTGCTCGAACTGGTCAGGGTACAGCGATTGGGCGCCATCACAGAGGGCCTTTTCAGGTTCATGATGGACCTCGATGAGAATTCCATCGGCGCCCGCTGCGACGGCAGCGCGGGCCATCGGCGCCACTTTGTCCCGCCGCCCTGTTCCGTGACTGGGGTCGACGATGATGGGCAGGTGTGAAAGTTTCTTGACGACAGGGATGGCGGAGATATCAAGGGTATTACGGGTATAGGTTTCAAATGTCCGGATGCCGCGCTCGCACAAGATGACGTGATGATTGCCTCCCGTCAAAATGTATTCGGCGCTCATGAGCCACTCCTCGATGGTGGCGCTCATGCCGCGTTTGAGCAGGACCGGTTTTCGGATTTTACCCAGGGCTTTGAGCATCTCAAAGTTCTGCATGTTCCTTGCCCCCACCTGCACCACGTCCGCGTATTCCGTCACCTTCTCTACGTGCCCCGTGTCGAGGCACTCCGTCACCACGAGGAGGCCGTTTTCGTCCGCCGCCCTTCGAATGTATCGCAGCCCTTTTTCTCCCAATCCTTGAAAGCTATACGGTGACGTCCGAGGCTTGAAGGCACCCCCCCGCAGGATGGTGGCTCCACCCTGTTTGACACGCCGGGCGACCTCCCGGATTTGTTCGGCGGATTCGACCGTACACGGTCCGGCCATCATCACAACGGTCTTCCCTCCGATGGCAACCTGGCGGCCTTTCGGACCGGCTCTGATAATGGAATCTTCCGGCCTGAACGTGCGACTGGCCAGCTTGAACGGTGTGCTGATGCGAACGACTTCAGCTACCCCATCCAGCAACTCCAGATCCCTCGTGTCAATCGCCGGCTTCGCGCCGACGGCCCCAAGCACCGTTTGATTCACTCCCGTCGACCGGTGTACGTCAAAACCCATGGCCACCAGCCGGTCAATTACTTTTTGAATTTGAGGTTCTTTTGCCCTCACCTGCATGACCACAACCATGGAGCTTCTTCCTTCCAAAGGGCTGATGTTTTTCTTCTTGGATTGCTTCCGCTGGTCTCAACGCGCCGAAGATCTCCTCGGCGTATCTGATCTCGATCCCTTTCTTTGCCTTCTTCTTTCAATATACTCCCGTTCCAGGAGACGGGCTTCGTCAATAATCCGCTCAAACAAACGCCGGATCGCCTTGTTATCGAGCGGGCCGCCGTTGGCGATCACGACGTTGTTAAGGACTTCTACCTCGCGGCTGGGTGTGTATACCGGGAGGTTATGTTGTGCCTTGATCTTCCCGATTTCCAGGGCATAGCGGGATCGGCGGTTCAATAATTCCACAAGTTTCAAATCAACCGTGTCAATGCGCTTGCGCCATCCATCCAAGTCCATTCGTCCTCCATGACAGGAAACTCGCGATTATAGAGTCTTTGTGAGATGGACGCAAGTGACGCAAAGGTTCTCGCATTCCCGGGCTGAGTGCAGGCTGGGAGCGGCCAATCCGCTGGCTGATGGCAGAATGCGAAATTCAGCGGTTCGTCCGGCCGCAGGACTTTAGGATCGGCCGATCCAATGACTATCGAGGTGGGTAAAAGGGAGTTTAAAGTCTTTTCGAGCATATCGGTGTCATTGAGCTTCACTCCCTCACCACTGGTTCTCGCTGCAAATGGTATTTGAGGCTGGAGTGGCAGACATAATTTGTAAGTGAAAATCACATAAATTGTTAGTCATGTATTAGAAGTAGACAAGGAGAACCCAGTGGAAAGCTAGCCAGTGCGGGGGAAAGGGTGTGGAGCTTTGTGAAATCAACAACCTAGGTCTATACCTCAATTTGGTCAATTTGACCGGACGAGTTGGATATATGCGTGCCACTATGAATATCGTGGGAGGAAGAACGGGTCGGGTTGTGTGGCGTGTAACCCCCAAGCGTCCTAAGAGACTGTCATTCAAAAGAGGGATCCGCAAACACAACTCCTTCCCCGGGAAGGATGAAGGATCTCTTCTGTAACGTGCGGGATGGCTGATTTTTTTGACGCCTTCGTGAATGAGCTTCGGGAGGAAAACTGATGAAGCAATGTCCCCACTGTACTGAGAAAATGCCTGATACGTATATTATCTGCACCGCCTGTCATAAAGAACTGGTCCCTCCACAAATGCCCTCATATCATCGGTCGTCTGGCGCTTCATATGATGCCCGTATCCCTCTGGTCTTAAGGAAAGGGAACAAGTTGGGATGGGGAAAGTGGATCCAAATTTTCTTAGGCACGATCGTTTATCTGGCTGTCTTTCTGGGTCCCCTGATCCAGCAGGGAAATGTACAGATCCCTTGGTCTAGACATCTCACCGGTGCGGCCGGGCAAGAAGGGAAGCTGTTTTTGACAGGGGATCAAGCCATTCTTGTAGCCAAAACCAAGGACGAACTTCTTGCGGTGCGCGGGGCCGGCGATTCAATAAAGCAGAAGACCCAAAAATCTGTAGCAAGTTCCAGAGGAGCAGTCTCAAAGAGGTTATCCAACAAGCTGGCCCGCGTGCCGGCAGGGTCGGCCGTCCGTGTTCTAGATACAGCGGACGGAGTGTGCCGCGTGATCGTGTTGGATGGGCAGTATGAAGGCACCCTAGGCTGGGTTGACTCGGCCCACATCGCCTCCTTCTCAAGACAGGAGGGCCAGTAAAGCCATCCTTTGGCCCGTCGCAGGGGTGGCCGATGCAACGCACTCTTGCAGGTCATTCCGAAAAGGCACCAAAGACACGACCCTCGATAAGGAAGTGGTTTTTCCAAAAGAGTTGACGGAGGTTTTCCGCCCTAAAAGGACCATAGCGAAAAAGATGATCGTGTAGACCCCGTTGGGCAATGATCCGGACAGAGTGTTTCTCCACACCTCCACATCTTCCCTGGCTTGAAAATCGCGTAGCGGGCGCACTCCACTCCACCCCGTACACACACTCAAAACAAGTTGAAAATCCACCCGGCCCAGCCCCTCAGAAGAATGCAAGCGGCGGGCCGTGGGAATGAGCATATATAACTGTGGCTCAACAACAGAATTCAGGTCATTCCAGGATTTGTACCGGCAATCCGTGGGTTCAACAAGGAAGGGGAGCGAAGTCAGGATTTCGCGGTCGGTGTGGTTCGTGCGGTCGCCACCAAAATGAGAATTTTTTCGACTACTTGATCAACGGTTAAGCAGGTCGTGTCGAGGTAAATGGCATCCTTCGCGGGCACCATCGGCGAAGCCGTACGGGATGCGTCCCGCCGATCGCGCCCCCGGACAGCTTCAATCGTCACTTCACGCCGGCCCGGCTTTCCATTCCGCACCTCTTCGGCGTAACGTCTTTCGCCACGTGCTTCCGTTGTGGCATCGAGGAAAATCTTGACGTCTGCATTTGGAAAGACCACGGTCCCGATGTCGCGCCCTTCCATGACTACGCCTCCGTGTTCACCCAGACGCTGTTGTTGTGCCACGAGCTCGCGTCGAACAGTCGCTATGGTGGAAATCCTTGACGAGGCTTCGCTTACTTCCGGTGCCCGGATGGCGCAGGTCACGTCAACTCCATCGATGAAGATTTGAAACTGCCGATGGTCACACGTCAACCGCATTTCGGTTCCTCGCAGAAGCTGGGTAATCGCGGGCCCATCCTCCAAAGGAATCTTCTCTTGAAGTGCCTTCCAGGCGGCCGCCCGATACATGGCGCCGGTATCGACGTAGAGGTACCCCAGGCGCTCGGCGACCTTCTTGCCGACCGTCGACTTTCCGGAGCCAGCAGGCCCATCAATCGCAATGATCAAGTTCCGCGGGGCGCGCATAAGGTGAAGGAACTCCCATCTTCAGCCCCCGCATTGACCGCAATGCAAGGATGCAAAAGCGTCAAATGCTTTTTCAAGGTCGGTTAAAAGCTCGTTCAATCTCGCGTAAGGTGTATCGGATAATGACCGGCCGTCCATGAGGACAACTCATTGGATAGTCCGTCTTCATCAATTCGTCAATCAGCCATTGCATCTTGTTCTGGTCGAGCTTCATATTGACCTTGATGGCGGCGTGGCAGGCCACTGAGGCGGCTATCTTGGTCTGGAGCTTGTCGATATTGACCGCCTGGGTTTCACGCTCGAGGGCATCAAGAATCTCACGGAGGAGAATCTCGACGTCGCCGGCGTCCACTCCAGCGGGGGAAGACTTGATCGCAATCGTCTTGTGGCCAAAGGGTTCCACATCAAAACCGCTGGTTTCCATCTCGGGAAGAATGCTCTCCAGGATGGACAGCTGTCGCGGGTCGAGTTCGATGATAATGGGCAGCAGCAGCCGTTGACCCTGGAGGGTGCCGCGCGCCCGCTCCTTTAATTGCAGCTCGAACAAGATGCGCTCATGCGCGACATGCTGGTCAATGAGGTAGAGGTCTCGGTCATCCGTGGCAACAATAAAGCTGTCGCGGATCTGGCCCAAAGGGGTGATGTGGTGGTCAAGCAGGGTGGCAATTTCAGTTTCCGTGATCGGCTCGACCGCTCCTGCGCTCCCGCTTCCCGCGCAACCCCGCGGCAAGGCGTTCCCTGGAATGCTTTGAAAGGGCGAATAGGCAGAGAGGGCGAGCGCCGGATCAAACCGCATTCGCATGCTTTCCGGCTCCAGCGGCTCCGGACGAAGTCTGAATGGGGAAGGCCGCTGGCGATGCTCAATGGCCGCAGAATCTGCCGTCCAGGTCCCGGAGATTCCTTTTGATTCCAGCTCCACGCCCAGACTGTCGGTTCCGAGGTTGTCCTGTGCTGCGGTCCGCATGGCAATATCCTCGGGAGTGAGCCGATCTTTGGGCCGGAAGGAGGCGATGGGCTTCTGTTTCAAAAGGGCGCCCCGTAGGGTGTCTCGCAGGAGATCGTGCACGAGGGCGGACCGTCGAAACCGGACCTCGATCTTGGAGGGGTGAACATTGACATCCACCTCCGAAAAAGGCATTTCAATAAACACCAAAGCGGCGGGATAGACGGCGGATGGCATGAGATTGTGATAGGCCTCGGTCAAAGCATGCATCAAAAGCCGGTCACGCACCAACCTTCGATTGACAAAAAGATAAATGGCATTGCGATTCAACCGGTGGACCTCAGGCAGTGAGACAAAGCCATGAATTTGAAGCCTTTCCACTCGATCGTCTCTAGCGGGCTTTTCCGTTTCCTCAGCGCTCGCTCCGGCCGCGATGTCCGCTCCTTCGACGAGTTCCGCACTGCGGCCCTCGATTTCAATCAACTGGGAGAGCAACTCGCGACCGAAGACCTGAAAAATCCGCTCCCTGAAGCTTTCCACCGGCGCCACGTTCAAAATCTCGTTCGTCGTCGAGCGGAGTTGAAAATGAATTTGGGGGTTTGCGAGGGCATAGTGCGTCACCAGCGAGGAGATGTGGCCCAATTCCGTGGATTCGGATTTCAGAAACTTGCGCCGCGCTGGAATGTTGTAGAAGAGGTCGCGGACCGTAAGGGTTGTTCCCGGGGTCGCGGCCACCTCCTTGACTGCGATGATCTTCCCACCCGCGATTTCCACCTGCGATCCGACGGGTGATTCAATCGATCGTGTTTCCATCACGACTCGTGAAACTGCGGCGATGGAGGGAATGGCCTCTCCCCGGAAACCGAGGGTAGCAATGGAAAGCAGGTCCTCGGCGGATTTCATTTTGGAGGTGGCATGGCGCTCGAAAGCCAACAAGGCATCATCGGGGGTCATGCCGCAGCCGTCATCGATGACCCGGATGAGCCGCTTGCCCCCGGCCTCGGTGTCTACAAATACCTTGTGAGCCCCGGCGTCGAGGGCGTTTTCCACCAGCTCCTTGACAACGCTCGCCGGGCGTTCCACCACCTCGCCCGCGGCGATCTTGTTGGCAACAATTTCCGAAAGAACACGGATTTTCGACATCAGCAATCAGGACTTTTCATAGTCTAGGATTTGATCGCGATTCCCAATTCATCGAGTTGATGCTGATCCACCGGCGAGGGCGACTCCGTCATAAGATCGGTGGCACTGGCGGTTTTGGGAAACGCAATCACATCGCGGATGGACGATTCGCCCGACAGGATGGTAACGATCCGGTCGAGCCCGAGCGCAATTCCCCCGTGCGGCGGCGTTCCGTAGAGCAAGGCCTCGAGAAAGAACCCGAACCGAGCCTTGGCCTCCGCCTCGGTCAGCCCCAGCGTCTCAAAAATTTTCGCCTGGACATCCTGCCGGTGAATTCGTATGGATCCTCCCCCGATTTCCGATCCGTTTAATACCAGGTCGTAGGCCTTGGCCCGGACTTTTGAGGGATCCTGATGAATCAAACCGCTTTCGATGTCTTCGTCAACGGGAGAAGTAAACGGGTGATGCATGGCGACAAACCGCCGGTCTGCTTCACTCCACTCGAACATCGGGAACTCGGTGACCCAAAGGAAATTCCACCGGGCCGGCCCTTCCACGAGTTTTTCCTGTTTCGCCACGTGTAACCGGAGTGCACCCAGAGACTCCTCAACGACTTTCTTTTCCCCCGCGACGATAAGCAATAAATCTCCCCCTGCGGCGCCGGCGGCCGCAGCGGCCTCAACCACTAAGGCCCTGCCCAAAACCTTTTCAAGGGAGGATTGGACCCCTTCGGGCGTTACCTTGATCGAGGCGACGCTCGTCGCACCAAACAGCCGTGCGGTCTCCGCTAGTTCATCAAGTTGCTTCCGCGAATACCGGGCGCAACCTTTAGCGCATATGGCCCGGACGGCTCCTCCGGAATCGAGTGCCGTTCGGAAGGGGGCGAACTCGGTCTGCCTCATGAGATGGCTCAGGTCCCGGATCTCCATCTCGAACCGGGTGTCCGGCTTGTCACTTCCATATCGCCGCATCGCTTCAGAATAGGGCAAACGCGGGAAGGGACCGGAAATGGTGAACCCCGCGGCGGCAAAAATAGCGACCACCAGCCCTTCTATGGTTTCAAAAAAATCATCCAGATGAGGAAATGAGTGTTCAATGTCGATCTGGGTGAATTCCGGCTGGCGGTCCGCCCGAAGATCTTCGTCCCGAAAGCACCGGACAATCTGGAAATACCGGTCAAATCCCGAAATCATCAGCAACTGTTTGAATAGCTGGGGTGATTGCGGAAGCGCATAAAACTCCCCGCGGTGGATCCGTGAAGGGACCAGATAGTCGCGCGCCCCTTCGGGAGTGGACTTGGTGAGAAAGGGGGTTTCGATTTCAAAGTAGCCCTGCTCGCTGAGATATTTCCGTGCGGCCATGGTCACTTCATGGCGCCGATAGAGGTTCGCCTGCATCTCAGGACGCCGCAAGTCAAGATAGCGATACTTCAAGCGGATGTCCTCACTGGTGGCGATGTTATCGTCGATGGGAAAGGGTGTGGTCTGCGCCTCGTTCAGAATTTTCAGCTGAGAAGCCACCACCTCGATTTTCCCGGTCAAGAGACCTTTATTCACTGTCGTCGGTTCCCGCTTGATGACCGCTCCTTCCACCGCGATCACAAACTCGGAGCGGAGCTGTTCGGCTTTCTCGTGAACCACCCGGTCAATATCTGTCTTGAAAACGATTTGCGTCAATCC
>JBAVHJ010000111.1:0-5332 GCA_049685715.1 Terriglobia bacterium
AACCAATCAATACGGATGGCGATGCGCGCAGGCCGGTATGTTGAATCGGAACGGGACTAAGAGGGTCAAAGTTCGTCTTCGTGTCATCGCAGCTGGCCAGTGATAGAAGCGCATAGCCCGCGACAGCCCCCGTTGCTGAGTCAGACAGATATGAACCGAGGAATACCTTGGGTCGACCGTTGACCGCGAGGAGGGCTCCATGTCGACTTCAAAGTTTCGTCTTCTTATCGTCGATGATACCCCGTCTTTTCGGGATGCTGTGTCCACTCTTCTGGCATCGGAGGGGTACGAGGTTTTAACAGCGGACGATGGCATCGATGCGATGAGGCATCTGGTGGAGCCATTGCCCGATGTCATCATATCGGATTTGCACATGCCCCACATGTCGGGATACGAGTTCCTGGCCGTCGTCCGGCAACGTTTTCCAAAGATTCGGGTGATTGCCGTTAGTTCCAGCTTCCCGGGAGACGAGTTGTCAAACGCGGTACAGGCCGATGCGTTCCTGCACAAAGGTGACTTTACGATCGACGAGTTGTGTTTCAAGATCATCGAACTCATCTCTTCAACTCCCCATAGACCGCCATTGATTGAAGTCAACAAGGCGGAGCTTTGGGTACGAGAAGGCGCTACAGGATCTTTGTCGTTTGTGTGCACGAGCTGCCTGCGTCCTTTCATAATTCCCGGGACCGGCCAGGATGGCGGAAGGCACCAGGTGAAGTGCCCCTCCTGCAAGGCAAGCATGGAATTTCAGATCATTCACCCTGTCAAGGAAACCAGAAGCGATACTTAGGCGAGCAAGACAAAGCTGTCCGCGGGATAGCGCTTGCGGCACACAGTGGGCGTGAACAGCTCCCAGGCCGACGCTAGAAATCCGCAACACCAGGGCAAGACTGGGATTTCGGAACGATCTAATAACCTCCTCCCAAATGGCCGCTTCTTTTCGAAGCGGCCTTGTTGTTTCAAGGGAGGAGCAGGAGTTCATTAATAGCGGGGCTTCCGGACATCAATTCATTTTACATATCCGACAGGCGCCCCCTTCCCAGGTTCTGCCGGCCTTTACTCCTCTCGTTGAATGATTGGGGTCAGGTCCGCCCGTGCCGTTGCTTTAACCCAGAACGCGCGCTCCTGCCACTGACCACGAACGCAACCTCACGAGGTCTGATGGGGGATCGGATTTCCCGGCATATGATCTGATCCGGGCAACAGCCCGTGGAAGCCTCATCCCCCAATCAAAACCCTAGAAGTCGATAACGATTGTGCCATCAAAGCCACAAGTGTCCACGCTGAACCAGATGACTTTGCGCTCTTCTTTGCCGGCGATAGTGGCCTCCACCTTGAGCTGGTAGACTCCCGGCACCAACTGGCCTGGGTTGGACACGGCTCCCCACTCGCGATGGAACTGGAACGACGCGCACGCCGTGCCCGGCGTCGCGGTCACCGTCTGCAAGGGTACGTTCTTGACTTCGTCCACTTCATTGGAAAATCCAAACGCCCCTCCGAATCGCTTCAGCTCGATCTCGTGGACCTGGGGCATCGGCACGCCTCCATGGGTCACAAGAACGCGAGCTCCGGTCCGGACACCCTCGCCACAAAGATCGCGTGACTGACTGCTCGTCGCGCCCGTCGTCGGGTCGGACACAAAGGTGACGGTGATGTTTGCAGTTCGCTCCCGCGCTGAGGCGGTGGGTGCAAAGACCGCTTTCAGACCACCTGAGCCGACTTCGTGCCCGGGCTCAAGTATGACCGGAAAGGCCGGCAGCCCCGACAAGAAGTAGTCGCTCGCGTTTGGGCCGCCGAGGGCAACATCGGTGATCGTCAAATTACAGGTGCCGGTGTTCGAGATCACGAAAGGCTTGGAAGACTGACAAGTCCCCAGGCTCTGGATGACCGTGGGCACGAACCGCTGATTGGGAGAAAGCCCCAAGGCGCCTGCTCCAGCTTGACCGGTTGCCTGGACGGTTACCGTGGGGGTCGATGGGTCATCGGTCGGAATCGTCAGCGTGCCTGTTTGAGGTCCGACTCCCGCGGGAGTAAAGGCCACCTCGAACGGGAAGCAGAAATCCGGGCTGATCACGACCGGGTAACCAGCGGACGGCGTTGTGACGGCGAACTTGGAATTCGATGAAGTAATCGGATTGACGGACAGGTTGCCATTGCCGGTATTGCAAACCTTCAGCGTCGAATGGCCAATAATCCCGTCGCAGATGGATCCGAAGGCGACGCCTGACGGCACCTGGATCTGCGAGACGTTGCCCACCAGAAACTTGGTAAAAAAGATATCGATCGCGGCCGACGGCGGCACGATCTCCGGAGGCGACTTGGCGGAGGCGAAGGAGATAAAGAATCGTCCTGCGGCGGAGGCGTTGCCATTGTAGTCACCGTACTTCGGGAAGCCCCCGCCGGTGTTGCAGGTCTCCCCCACGGGACACACGGTTGAAGAGAAATCACAGCGGGACCGTGATCCCGGGCAATTCGGCTGCGTATTGTCACAGCAGACCCCTGCAAGCTGTGGCTGGACGGAGCACGACTCGGAATCGGTGGTGCTGCGTGGCGACGAGGGCCACCCGGCGGCACACTGGGGATCGATCACTTTCGAGAGCTTGAACTCCGGGCCGGCCACGAGGTTACCGCCGGAGTCGAGGCGCGCTCGTCCGCCAAAGTATTCTGTCAGATCATTTGCAGCAGGAGTCGCCGCCCGTCGGTCATACCATGAGACGAGGGCTTCGCCTCCCGTCGTGCTCACCCATGGCATAAACCGTCGCCCTGTGGCCGCGGTATTGAGGGTGACCACTCGCCCCGCTGGCCACGTCCGGCCTCCATCCAGCGAATCACGCACGAGAATATTCTCGTTCCCGGCCCCTGTGTTCTGCGCAAAGGCGACGTAGACATGGTTTGCGTTCGTGTCATCCACCGCCACCATGTGGCTGGAAAGCACATTGCCATTGTTGCATCGGTCCAGTCCCGCAACCGGGCACGTGACATCGGTGACGGCAGCGACCGTCACCGGGAAACCCAACTGTGGCGTGAGACCGCTCCCACAGGAGCTAAATTTATGGAGACGGATGTTGCCACCCAATCGGTAGATGGCGTAGACAAACCCGTCCTGCCCGGCGCCAACCCTCGGCACGAAGGCGCCGTTTTCGATGTCGAGAGGCGCGGTCCAGTTGGCCCCGCTGTCCTGGGAGCAGATGATGGTGGGGTCTTGACCGGTAGAGTTAAAGTTGCGCCATACTGAGTAGACCTGGTCTCCTCCGCTCGGTGCGGCGTTGACGCGATCGGCGGCTATGTGCTCCTGGTCAGGAAAGCACGAGTTGACGCCGGTGTTGGGACAGCTTACCGCATTCACCAGAAAGGGGAAGGTCTGGCCGTTATTGGTCGACCGGTCGATCCCTGTACACGTGGTGGTCGCCGTACAGCCGGTGTTGATCCCGGCCATGTAAAAGTTGCCGCTTTGCCCCCAGGCGAGCGATGGATCTCCGTCGCCGAAGGCCGTGCCTGCGGGGGCAGAAAATGTCTGGCCACCGTCGTTGGAGGTCCGGAACACGAATTGCCGGGCGACCACAATGTTGCGGCCGTTGGGAGACACCGCGACCTCGAGCTCTCCGTTTCCTCCCTGGAACAGCCGCGTCAGGAGCGGATCCTGGAGCGGGAACTCCGGCGCCAGGGCAGGCGCCGCTTTCAAGGCTAGCTGCGTACCAATGGCCGGGGTAAGGCCAGGCACCGCACCGTTTGGCGTGGGCAGGTTCTGTAGCTCCGAGGGCGCGAGGAGCGCCGATGGTGGGGGCACATGGCGGCGGAGCTCCTCGAGCTCCTTCTCATTGCTCTGTGTGTCACCCTGGGTTTTAAACCTGAGGGAGCGCCCGATGGCCTCCACCTCGGCGATCAACGAGGAACCGGCGGCGGACGGCAGGGAGGCCTCAACACGGACGAGAAGGTTGCCCACGGCGACGGCGGTGGTGATTCGCAACACCATCTTGTCGGCGAACAGGGGACCTCCGCTGGGTTGCTGCCGAGGCTCAGTGTGGCGTCGCTGCAGCGCCGGCCAGCCCCCGATCTCGAGGAAAGTGGGCCGTGAACTGACCTCGTTCGCGATCTCCCTGAGCTCGCGGAGCGCTTCGGCATGGTCCGTCCGCGGCACTGCCGTGATCTGGACACGTGTCGTGACTTTGCCCCGCTCCTGGTCGCGAACAGGGACGTTGACGAGCTCGTCCATGTTCGCAAATCGCTTTGGAGGACTCGACCAGCCCACCGGGTAATGCAAGGTGATGCCGAGCGCCTTGATGTCCAGCTGATTCGGGAGCTCGGGCTGGGCAGGACCAGAGGTCGGCCAACCCACTAGAAGGAATCCCACCAGGGCGATAAGCCCAATGGTTCGAAGCGGTGCTCGTTCAGCAATCGCTCGGCAGAAGTCACTGAAGCGTTGAATCGTAGTCATTGCACACCTCCAGGACGGAATGTTTTGGTTTAAACATTTGCTCCTTGAAATTTCCATGATGAATCTTCAGGCAAGCGGCATTGCACCGGCGACGTCGCCTGGTTCCCTTCGCAGCAGAGAGGGCACCGGAAGCTGCGGGTTCTTCCCACGGCGGCATCCGTCCGATGCCCTCCATTGGGTTTGCCCAACCCCCGAGCGTTCACCCAACTCCCACCCCCGCACCGGGGCGTCGTTGGCAGTCACCTGCGATCCTGGGAAATTGACCTTAAGCGAGGCAGTACAAGAAAGCGGAAAAGGGAAGTCTTAATTGTCACCCACCGGGTTGCCCCCTCCGGAGTGCCCCCATCGTGATTCGACCCGCACAAAAAAGGCCTTTCGAGGCTGCAATCGGCCTCGCAGGTCAGATTCAAATTGGTTGTGGGTGTTAAGTAGTCTCCATTGGGTCAAAAGTCAACATAATTTCAATTAATGGGATGTTTTCACGAGCGAGAGTGATGTGTTTCACAATCCTATCATTCTGGAAGATACCTGGGGCGGGATCCGAATCAAAGGTCGAGACGAGACACGTGAGCGGGTCATCCCGGCAAGGCGCGGCGCTCACCCCCCGACCACCCCCTCGTCCTCCCACTCATCTTGTTGGTCAGGTTCGGAGGGGGATTCGGCAAGTGGAGATAGACAAGCCCCACCGGTTTGAGAGATCATTTACCCGAGTGGGGAGAATCCCACTTGAGGCTTTTGATTTCGCAGGAGGCTTTCTATCCGGTCTGGCGATGAAGAGCGGTCGAACACCGCTTTTCTCTTCGGCTATCCAGCCATATCCCATCAGGACACCCGCGGCGAGGAGGCACTATGGCAGAGAAGGACCTGGAAAGCAAACTCACTGAAAAGCTTGAAGAC
>JBAVHJ010000112.1:0-1538 GCA_049685715.1 Terriglobia bacterium
CTTCATCATATCGATGGCTGACTCGATCAAGCGCACGGTGGGGCCGTTGTAGTCAAAAAACTTCGTCCGAGCCACCCCGATGCGCGCCCCGCGCAAACCGTCCGGGACCAGAAACCTTGTATAGTCACTCAGGGCTTTACCAGAGCTGTCATCCGTCGCTTCGTCGCGCAGGTCGACGCCGGTCATGGCGCCCAGCAGGATGGCAGCATCGGTGACGGTGCGGGCCATGGGCCCCGCCGTGTCCTGGCTGTGAGCGATCGGGATAATGCCGGCGCGGCTGACGAGCCCCACGGTGGGCTTGATGCCGACGATGGAGCAAGCGGAGGAAGGTGAAACCACCGAGCCGTCCGTCTCGGTGCCGATGGCCACGGTGCAGAGGTTGGCGGCCACCGCGGCGGCCGAGCCCGAGCTGGATCCTGAAGGCGTGCGATCCAACGCGTAGGGATTACGGCACTGGCCTCCCCGGCCGCTCCAACCGCTGGATGAATGGGTGGATCTGAAATTGGCCCACTCGCTCATGTTAGTCTTCCCCAGCAGGATCGCTCCCGCCCGCCGGAGTCGAGCCGCCACAAAAGCATCCCGCGCAGGAATGGAACCTGCCAAGGCAAGGGAACCAGCGGTGGTGGTCATCTTATCCGCCGTGCCGATATTGTCTTTGAGCAGGATGGGAATGCCATGGAGGGGACCGCGAGGCCCTTTGGCCTTGCGCTCAGCATCTAGTGCGTCGGCAATGCTGAGGGCATCGGGGTTGGTTTCGAGGACTTGGTTCAGTACAGGGCCAACCTTGTTGAGCAGGGCGATACGGGTCAGGTATTTTTGTACGATGCTTCGTGCCGTGTACTTTCCCGACTGCATCCCATTTTGTAAATCGTGGATGGTTGTCTCTTCCAGGGAAAACGGGAAGTACCGCCGGTTGACGAGTGGCTCCTGGGCGTGCGAACTCAAGGTCGGAATGACGGATCCGGCAAAAGCCAGGGTCCCTCCCAGTAAACCGGAACCGACAAAGGCCCTACGGGTTATGCGGGCTCGTTCTTCATCATGCGGCATCGTGATTCTCCTTGGTCTTCTATGTTTGCCAAAGGTGGTTGGCTAAAGCACAGCCTGCTGTTCAAGCGAAATAAGTTTCAGGTCTCATGGCCACGGGAAATCATTGCAGAGGCATTCGATACTATCGGCAAATGACGCCATTTGCAAAACATTAAGTTCAACCTCGAATCAATCTGGCTCGGAGACTTTGCTTGGAATTGATCCGTCCCCGTTCGGAACAGTGCACAAAATATGAAAGCAGGTCAGGCCTGCACTTCGGATTCCGCGAACCTCTTCCTTCTTTCGTGAAAACCACGAAGATCTGAAGTAGAATGCCGTGGGAGAGTTTGTCCCTTTGGGCTTAACGCTCCCGGCGCACACTAAAATCCAACACAGAGAGAATCGCTATGAGTGATCATTCACAAAGGAAAAAGATTTGGCGGCCTTTGTCGCTACTGCTCTCAATCCTCATAATAACCGTAATGGCCGCAGGTTCTTCGCCGGCCCAGGGG
>JBAVHJ010000113.1:0-4548 GCA_049685715.1 Terriglobia bacterium
GCCTTGAGGATTTGATGAAGATCGAGGTGGATACGGTCTTTGGAGCCTCCAAGTACCAGCAGAAAGTAACCGAAGCCCCCGCTTCAGTCAGCATCGTCACCTCCGATGAAATCCAAAAATATGGCTATCGCACGCTGGCTGATGTGCTGAGAAGTGTTCGCGGGTTCTATGTCAGTAATGACAGGAATTACAGCTATGTCGGGGTACGAGGGTTTGCCCGGCCCGGAGACTACAACTCCCGTATCCTGCTGCTGGTCGATGGCCATCGTTTGAACGACGCCCTCTACGATGGCGCTTTGGTCGGCACCGAATTTCCCATTGATATTGATCTGATCGAACGCGTGGAGATCATCCGGGGTCCGAGTTCATCGCTGTACGGCACCTCGGCGTTCTTCGGCGTGGTCAATGTCGTGACCAAACGGGGAAAGGATCTCAATGCCCCGGTCGTTTCCACTGAGATCGGCAGTTATGGATCCTACAAGGGCCGTGTCAGCTATGGTGAGCGATTCAAGAACGGCCTCGAAATGCTCTTTTCCAGCTCCTATTTCAACAGTCACGGGCCTTCTCGATTGTTCTTTAAGGAATTTGATTCTCCCTTGACCAATAACGGAATCGCCCAGGATGTCGACAGCGATCAGTCCAAGAGTTTTTTCACAAACGTGTCCTTTGGAGATTTTCGGTTTCAAGGGGTGTATGGGACCCGGGAGAAAGGCATTCCCACGGGTTCTTTTGGCACGGTGTTCAATGATCCACGTACCCGGACCACCGACGCCTGGGGTTACCTGGACCTTCAATATGAACACACTTTCGTCCATCAATGGGAGCTGATGGCGCGCCTCTCCTACGACCACTATAACTATGATGGAACCTATATCTACGATTACGCGGGAACAGGCGCTCTCCCCTTCGTCGAAAACATGGATTTGGGTCGGGCCCAGTGGTGGGGTTTCGAAGTCAATATGTCCAAAACATATCTGGAGAAACACCGGATTACTGTGGGCTCCGAGATCCGGGACAATGTCCAACAGGACCAGAGCAACTTCGACCTCCAACCCTTCCTCCAATACCTGGATGACCGCCGGGCTTCGAAGAACTGGGCGGTTTACTTTCAAGATGAATTCAAAATCCGCAAGGATCTGATCCTCAACGCGGGTTTGCGGTACGACCGCTACGACACCTTCGGGGGCCAACTGAATCCTCGGCTGGCTCTGATCTACAACCCTCTCAAGAAGACCACCGTCAAGCTGCTCTTCGGGCGTGCCTTTCGTGCGCCAAATTTTTATGAACTCTTTTACGAGTCGAGTCCCGATACCAAGGGGAATCCTTTCCTCAAACCTGAAACCATTTCGACTACAGAACTCGTCCTGGAACAGTATTTGAACAAGAATTTCCGGTTCGCCGCCTCAGGTTTCTACAATCGCATCGGGGGTCTCATCAACCAGGAGACCGACCCTGTCGACGGCCTGATTCAGTACAGGAACCTCGATAGAGTCCATGCCAAGGGTTTGGAATTTGAGTTGGAAGGACGGTGGTCCAATGGGCTTCAGGGGCGGGTGGGTTATACCTTACAGAACTCCGAAAGCCAACGTGAAGGCGAGACCCTTTCCAACTCTCCCAAGCACCTGGGGAAGGCGAATCTCATTGTGCCTTTGGTGTCCAAGAAGCTCTTCGCTGGGGTTGAAGGGCAGTACGCCAGCCGGCGTAGGAGTGTGCAGGGAAGCGACATCGGCGGTTTTTTTGTGATGAATGTGACCTTGTTGAGCCAAAAACTGGCGAAAGGGTTTGATGTTTCGCTGGGGGTTTACAACGTATTTGACAAACGCTACGCAGATCCCGGTGCGCAGGAGCACATTCAGCAAGCGATTGAGCAGGATGGCCGGAACTTTCGATTGAAACTGACATATCGGTTTTGATCTTGGGCGCGAGGAATTCAGTGGGACAGGGAATCACACGGCAGTGCGTATTTGAGGATGATAACTGGATGAAGAAGGCGGCTCCAAAGATAATCAGCCAGGGGGTGGGGAAACCGGGATGTTCCGTCCGCAGAGGTCTATTCCTCCCTCTCGTGGCCCTCGCTTTTGCCCTGGCCAGTGGCATTGCCGCTTTTGGCAACCCTCCTTCGCAATCCCCCCGGGAATACCAGGTGAAGGCCGCCTTTCTGTACAACTTTGCGAAGTTCATCGAATGGCCATCCAATGCGGCCGCTGACCCCAACGCGCCCTTCGTTCTGGGCATTGTGGGAGACGACCCCTTTGGAGCCGATCTTGAACAAACCATCAACGGTAAAGCCGTCAACGGCCGAAGGCTGGTGATCAAGAGGTTCAAGCGGGGCCAGCCTCTGGAGCTTTGTCATATTCTCTTCATCAGTTCATCAGAACAAGGACGCCTCACGCAGATTTTGGACTCGTTGAAGGGATCCAGTGTCCTGACGGTGGGCGAGGCGGACCATTTTGTGCAATCCGGGGGGATCATCAATTTCACCTTGAAAGACGATCGGGTTCGATTCGAGATCAACCTCGGCGCCGCGGACCGCGCTCGACTCAAAATCAGTTCCAAGCTCCTGGTCTTAGGAGAGGTCGTTGGGAACACGGCTCATGGGAACTAGCATGCGTCCCTTTCAAGATCTTCCAATCAAGCGGAAACTCACCCTGATCATCCTCCTGACCAGTGTTCTTGCATTGCTCCTGGCCAGCGGGGTGATCGCCGCCTATGACTTCATCAATTTCCGGCTGGAGATGGTCAGCGATCTGCGGGCCCTCGCCCGAATTGTGGCCGATAACAGCACCGCAGCCTTGACCTTTGATGATCAGCAAGCCGCTCGAGGGACGTTAGAGTCCTTGAAGAGTAAACCGCACATCGTTTCCGCGTGCTTGCTGACGAGGGACGGAAAAGCTTTTGCCACCTATGTCCGCGACGATGCGAAGGGAAGATTCTTCCCCCCTGCGCTGGAAAGAGAAGGCTATCGATTCTCGGGCCATGGGCTGGTCTTGTTTCAACGAGTCGTGTTGGATGGTGAGACCATCGGCACGGTGTTTCTCGAATCCGACCTCCAGCAGTTGACTGCCCGCCTGAGGCGTTATGGGGGTGTTGTCCTCGTGTCGATGCTTGGATCCATTCTGCTGATATTGCTGCTTTCCAACCGGCTGCAAAGTGTGATCTCGGAGCCCATCCTGCAATTGGCGAAGACAGCGCGACAGGTCTCGGTAGAGAAGAACTATTCCGTCCGGGCCGTCCCGACCAGCCGCGATGAAGTGGGAGCGCTCATTGAGGCGTTCAACGACATGTTGAGACAGATTCAGATCCGGGATGCGGCGCTGCAGAAAGCTCACGATGAATTGGAGAATCGCGTCGATGAGCGCACCCGGGAATTGAACCTGGACATCATTCAGCGCAAACGGGCGGAGAATGAGTTGTATCGCTCGCAACAGATGCTTCAATTGATTCTGGATAATATTCCACAGGGTGTTTTCTGGAAGGATGCGAATTCTTGCTATCTGGGATGTAACAAGTCCTTCTTGAAGGATGCGCATCTCGAATCCATGAACTCCCTCCTGGGAATGAACGACTATGATTTCTATTGGAAGGAGGCCGCAGAGCTCTATCATGCCGACGACCGTCAGGTCATGTTGAGCGATACGCCAAAGCTTAATTATGAGGAGCCGATGAGCCAGCCCGACGGCGGCTCTTTGGTGTTGAGAGTGAGCAAGATCCCTTTGCATGATCAGACCGGCAAGGTCATCGGAGTTCTGGGAACCTACGAAGACATTACTGAGCAAAAGAAGCTCGAGGATCAATTGCGCCAAGCCCAGAAAATGGAGGCAGTGGGGCGACTGGCAGGGGGTGTGGCTCACGACTTCAACAACCTGCTGACCGCCATCTCTGGCTATTCGGAGCTGCTCTTAATGCGCCTCGACGCCTCGAATCCGATGCGCAGGGACGTCGAGGAGATCAGGAAAGCCGGTGAAAGGGCCGCCTCGCTGACGCGTCAGCTTCTGGCTTTCAGTCGCCGCCAAGTAGTGCAACCCGAAATAATGGATCTGAACCACATCATCTCGGAGATGGAGAAGATGCTTCGCCGCCTCATTGGCGAGGATGTTGAGATGCGCGTTATTCCGGACTTTGCTTTAGGTCAGATCAAGGCGGATCCGGGGCAGATGCAACAGGTGCTTCTGAATCTCGCAGTGAATTCACGGGATGCCATGCTGCATGGAGGAAAGCTCAGGATAGAAACTCACAATTTTGAAGCGAGTGAGCAGTTCGCAAGAGAGCATGGAGAGGCCAGGCCCGGACCTTATGTGATGCTTGAGGTCAGTGATTCCGGTTGCGGGATGAGCGCAGAGGTGCAGTCCCACTTATTTGAGCCTTTCTTCACCACCAAAGAAGTGGGGAAAGGGACGGGCCTGGGGCTTTCCACCGTTTACGGCATAGTCCAACAAAGCGAGGGTTTTATCACGGTCTCGAGTGAACCGGGGATTGGCACAACGTTTCGGGTCTACTTGCCGCGGGTCCATGGAGAGCTTGAGGATCTCAAGGGCGCCTCGGGGCAGC
>JBAVHJ010000114.1:0-4544 GCA_049685715.1 Terriglobia bacterium
ATGCTTTTGACAATCGAAAAGGTACCCACCTTGATCATCTAAAAGGTACCCACCCCCCAGGGGTTTTAATAAAAGGAATGTCATGAATCAAGAGGGGCCGGGGGCCCCCACTTGATTCATCTCCTTATTCGGCCCGGCAGGGCCGGAAGTGGCAGCCACTTCGCGATTTACAGACTTTTTCGACTTCTGTTTCTTGCTCAGACTCTCTGCAAAACGGTGACTTTCCCAGTTAAACTCATGGATGGTGCTGTGATGCGTGAGGCGGTCCAGCAGGGCGGCCGTCAGCGCGGCATCCCCAAAGACGGTGGTCCACTGGGCAAAGGCGAGGTTCGAGGTCACCAGCATCGACCCCTTCTCGTAGCGGTCCGAAAAGACCTGAAACAGCAACTGCGCCCCTTCCGAAGAGAACGGGATGTAGCCCACCTCGTCGAGGATCAGTAACTGATACCGCGTCAGTCGTTCCAGGGTACGTTTCAAGTGCCGCTCCTCGCGAGCCTCGAGCAGCGTGTTGACCAGATCGGCGGCGGTCTGAAACAACACCCGGTAGCCGCGCCGGCAGGCTTCCACGCCCAGCACCGTGGCGGCGTGGGTTTTGCCCGTCCCGTGCTTGCCGACCAGAATGATGTTTTCCCGTCGTGCGATGTAATGGCCTTCGGCGTACTCGCGCAACTGCAGGGCTTCGAGGCCCGGCCACTTGGCCAGCTCGGTGTTTTCCAGCGTCTTGAGCACCGGAAAGCGGGCTTCATGCAGTCGTCGTTCCAGTTGCCGGGCACGGCGCTGTTCCACTTCGGTCGTCGTCAGGTCCAGCAAGTAACTCTCGTAACTCTGCGCTGTCTCTCGCGCCGCTCGTCCGCATTCCCGGTATTGGCGCATCATGGCCGGCAGCTTCAGCCGGTGCAGATGATCGTCCAACAACACTTCTTCGGAGGCTCGACTCATGGCGCACCGCCTTCCAACAACCGGTCATAGCGGGAGAGATCCCCCAGCGCGATCTGCCGGTCCGTCACTCCGGGAATCAGATCGCCTTCCAGCGGGGGACACTGCCATCCGGGGCTGTCCTGTCGCACCACGAGATGTTTCACGGCTTCATACCCGTAAGTCTGAAACTGGAGCGCTTCCGCAACCGCGGATTGGATTCGTTCTGCCGGGTAACGGCCATGCAACTGCAGCACCTCCACAAACTCGCGCGTTCCCCGGTTGTCCCCCAAGCGCCGGCGCAACTGTCCCAGCAACGTCTCGTAGTCGGAGGGCCACTCGGCGCGCCATTGCCGAATCGGCCGCGCCGTTTCAAAGGCCCCGATGCGCTGATGAAGCAGTTCCAGGTAATGCAGCGGATCCACCTGCCACTTGCTGTTGCCGAAGAGTCGCGCGTGATCAGCGATGAGCTTGTGATCGGCACAGAAGCGAACGCGGTCGCATCCCAGATCCGCCTCGATCCAGCGGCCGACGTAGGCGGTCGGCAAGGAGTAGCGGTTGCGGTCCACTTGCGCCGTGCTGTAGCGAGACACTTTCACCGGCAGCAGTTTATGATTTTCATACGGGGTGGGAGGAAGCGCTATCAATCGTCCTCGCTCCTCTTCATGGCGCTCCTCGACTGTTCTCGAATCCTCGCGCCCTTCAATCGGGCGGCTCCCCCTCTCCAGACAGCGTTCCAACAGCTCGGCATTCAGCTCTTCAAAACTCGAGACCTGAGGAAGCGGCACCAGAAAGTTGTGCCGGGCATAGCCGACCCATCCCTCCACTCCCCCTTTTTCCTGCCCCCGGGCGGGGTTGCAAAAACGCGCCTCGAAACTGTAGTAACTGCGAAACGAGATAAACCGCTGCTGTTCCCGACGCGCCTGGCCTCGAAGCACCTGCGCTACTGCCGTCGTCAGATTATCGAAAACAAGAACCGGGAAAACTCCGCCAAAATAGTCGAAGGCTCGTTGGTGGCCATCAAAGAACATCTCCTGGCGTTCCCACGGGTAGGCCCGGACAAAGGGTTTGCCGCTGTAACGCGAGCGCATGCAAAACAGCTTCACGGTCAGCGGCTCCCCGGCCATGACGACTGCGGCGCTCCCCCAATCGACCTCCGCTTCCCGCGCCACCTCCGGATCGAGCGGAATCACGGCTGCGGTTCGCCCGTCTCCCCGTTCGGCTTTGAACTCCCGCACCCACCGTCGCACCGAGGACTGCGCTCCTTCAAAGTTATACTCCTCCACCAGCCGGGTAAAAATCCGTTGGCTGGTATGTCGTTGCTTGCGGGGGGCTTGCCGGTCGGCCTCCAGCCACCCTTGGACGACTGCCGCCACCGGCTCCATCCGTGGCCTGAATCGGTTCTTTTGCCGCCGATAAAGAGGCTCCATTCCTTTCAATACTTTACGAATCGTCTTCCGGCAATGTCCTGTCTCTCGTGCTATCTGTCGAATGCTCTTGTGGTACACCCGCGAGGCCGTCCGTATCAGCTCATACTGATCCATCCCGATCATCCTTCCTCCTCTGCTCAACGCTGCGGCTTCCCTGAGTCGCAGCACTCTAGCAGAGGTCTGAGGGGGGTGGGTCCCTTTTACATGATCATTCGCCCTCCAGGTGGGTACCTTTTACGTTATCATTATCATCCTGGAACCGTCGGTAGACCGCGCCCGGGGAGAGGCCGGCTTTTGTGGCGATCCGGGGGATGGTGGTTCCATCCAAGCCCCTGTCCTCCAGCACGTCGAGAGCGGCCTTGGAGAGACGTTCCAGTGGCTGTCGGCTGCGGGTCTGCTTGGGCGACAATGTTTTTCCGGCCATAGACCTTCCTTTTCTCTGAAAAGTTCTCAATCAATAAACCCTTGACATAAAGTAAATGCATATATACATTTACATTATGTTGTAAATCATCATTTACATTATACACCCGGGAGGGGCTCGGGGTGAATCCCGAGGGTCACTTCAGGTCGATTCGGTTGAGGGAGAAGGTTTCCTCCCGTCACCGCAAGGAAGGATTGAGTCCTATGAATGAAGAGTCGCAAGCCGCGCAGAACTTGAGTATCCCCCTCGAGGGCGAGTGGTGTGGAACCCTCCAGGCAGAGGGACGGGTGCTGCGACTGGTGCTCAAGATCGTCAGAGATACCGGGGGCAGGTTGAGTGCCACGATCGACAGCCTGGACCAGGGGGTGATGGGCATACCCCTGAGCTCCCTCGAACAGGCGGGAACTCATATTAGAATGAACGCCAAAAGTGGATTGTGGAGATGCGACCCCAGTAGAATTTCTCATGAACCTACCCTGAGCTCCTGAGTAGTATCTAGCGAGAAAATAATCCAGCCCCGACTCGGCGTGACGTTCTTTGCCGCTGAAATTTCAACTGCGACCAAATGCTCTGAAACAAGGTTTCTTCTCAATATCCTTTGATTTTAACTTCCCGACAAAAAATTTCCAGAGTGTCACCGCTTTGCATTTCGATCGCCAACAGCTGACCATCACCCTCTTTTTTTAGCGACGTTGAGTTAACAGATTTGCTGCGTCCCCACGGCATCAAATGCGGGCACTTAAGGTCGGTGACGCCATTAGCCTCGACTACTGCTGTATCGATAGCGGACTCGCCCACTTTGAGCGTCAAAACGACTACTGCGGCTTCCCATTCAAATCGTATGTCTATGAGCGTGGCATCATGAAGATCGGAAAATGAAATCATTGAATGTCCTTTTTGATTGGCAAATGTGCTTTGGGAGATTCAGGTGCAACCACCTTTCCACTCGATCCGAGCCGCTGACCACTAGGGTTATTTACATGAGCGTGCGCCGGATCCGCGTTTGGGTGTATCAGAACACGCTGTTCGCCAGTGACCGGGTCAATGTAGGAACCTTTCCCAGTCGTTGGACTAGGCCCTTTTGGAATCAGTCCTCTTTCCGTTGAGATAGCGTCGATTTCTGTCGGAGTTTTGCCTATGATCTCACTTGGACGGATTATCGGCGACACAGCCGTGCTAGGAACGGAAAAAGACTCGGAGAGAATCCCTTGTGTCGCAGCCACAATGGGAGCGATCATTCCGGCAACTAATTGTGTCGTATTATCGTACGCTGCAGTTGGAACATAACCTACCACGTTTGTCCCAGTGATGGCACTCGATGTAGCATTCACGATGCTATTAACGAGGTTTGCGTTACTTGCGAGTAAATTCCATAGACCCTTCACGGTACCGGCAAGCACATTGCCGATGCCGATACCGGCCTTCTGAGCTTCCAGAGGATCTAATGTTGCCTGAGTCTCGTGACCATCCGGATCGATATAGCGGAGAGGGTTGTTCCGAACGTAAACGTATTTGTTCAGCGTTTGCGGATCGGTAATATCGGCGTATGGGAGTGCAGTATTGGTTTTGATGTCTTGCCCGGTGACAGGATCTACGATTCCTCCCTTAAACTCATCTGGGGATGTGAATCTAGCTTGTGCCCCTGAGAAAATGAATGGGGTCGTATCTTTGCAATCTACATTTCAGCGGCATGATATAATTAGCATCGATTTCCCCCGATTGGTCACCATCCACCTTTCCCCCGTAACGGAGTGGTTATGGCCAGAGCCCTGCGG
>JBAVHJ010000115.1:0-7375 GCA_049685715.1 Terriglobia bacterium
CCGCCCTGAACTGTCGGGGCAGGCCTCAGTGGCCTCTACCAGCTCGATTTCATCACGCCGGGGATGTCGCCCTGCAACGCCAGTTGTCGAAAACAGATGCGGCACAACTCAAACTGTCTCAAGTAACCACGGGGCCGCCCGCACCGTCGACAGCGGTTGCGGTGGCGCACCTTAAACTTGGGCTTCCTCTGAAAGGTCTTTACCATGTGCGAAGTTCGGGCCATTAATCTTCTCCAAAGTTCTATCGGAAAGGCATTCCCATTAGTTTGAGCAGCGATCGGGCCTCGTTATCGGTCTTGGCGCTGGTCACCACCGTCACATTCATGCCACGAATCTTGTCCACCTTGGCATAGTCGATCTCCGGAAACACCAACTGGTCCCGGAGTCCCAGCGTGTAATTGCCCCGTCCGTCGAAGGACTTGGTGGACAGCCCCTTGAAGTCACGAACGCGCGGCAAGGCGATGTTGCACAGCCGATCAAAGAATTCAAACATCACTTCGCCGCGCAGGGTGACCGAAACGCCGATCGGCATCCCGGCCCGCAGTTTGAACGAGGCGATCGACTTCTTGGCGCGAGCAATGACAGGCTTCTGGCCCGTGATGGCCGATACTTCGGCTGAGGCGACATCCAGGATCTTGGCATTGGCGATCGCTTCTCCGACCCCCATGTTCACCACGATCTTCTTGATTTGCGGGACCGCCATGATGTTCTTGTAATGAAACTCCTTCATCAAGGCCGGCGCCACTTGCTTCTTGTAAATTTCCTTCATTCGAGCAGCCATCGGTACGTTCTCTCCTTGCGCCGTTCATCCACGGTAAGTTACGTGGCAGCGCTTTTCTTCCTCAGGGCAACTCACGCCCGAAGCTTTAGCGGTCAATGGTCGACTCGCATTCCCGGCAGACGCGAACCCTTTGCCCGTCAGTCAGGACGGAATGCCCGACGCGGGTCGGTTCGTGACAACTTGGGCAGATCAGCATGACGTTGGAGATGTGGATAGACATCTCCCGCTCCACAATACCGCCCTTGATATTCTTTCCGGGATTCGGCCGGGTATGGCGCTTGATAAACATGACGTTTTCCACAACGATGCGGGATTTCTTCGCATCGACCTTGAGCACCTTCCCAGTCTTGCCTTTGTCACGCCCGGCAACCACCTTCACCTGATCATTATGTCTTATCTTCAGCGCGGCCATTAACGTTTCATCCTTTAGACGGGTTCACTCAGATCACTTCGGGTGCAAGGGAAATGATCTTCATAAATTTCTTTTCACGCAGTTCGCGGGCCACCGGACCGAACACGCGGGTCCCGACGGGTTCGTTGGCCTCGTTGATGAGGACCGCGGCATTATCGTCAAAACGGATATAAGTCCCGTCCTTGCGCCGTTGCTCCTTGCGCATCCGCACAATCACGGCCTTGACGACCTTGCCTTTTTTGACCTGGCCATCGGGACTGGCCTCTTTCACCGCTGCCGTGATCACATCACCCAAGCCGGCTTTGAGGCCCACGTGCCCGCCGATGGGCAGGATGCAAGAGATCTTGCGCGCCCCAGAATTGTCGGCCACTTCGAGCATGGTCCGCATTTGAATCATGACGATGACTCCGAGCGCCCGCGCCACCCTTTCCCCTTCAGGCGGCCGGGCAGGATTAGGCTCTATTGGACCGCCCGAGCAATGATTCTCTTCAAACGCCACCGCTTGAGCCTGCTCATCGGTCGCGTTTCCTCGATCTCCACCGTGTCTCCGACACGCGCATCATTCTTCTCGTCGTGCACCAGAAACTTGGTGGATCGTCCGACGATCCGCTTGTACAGGGAATGCTGGACCGTTCGATCGACTCTTACGGTGATCGTTTTCCGCATATTTGCGCCGCTCACCATCCCGACCCGCTTCTGCCGTCGTCGCAACCGCACCCCTGTGGCCGGCGGGTCCGTTTTAGAATCCTGGGGCGGCGTCACTTCCATGTTCTCACTGGTCATTTCGCCTCTCTTGCCTGTTGAATTTGACGTTCACGGCGGATGGTTTTGACGCGGGCAATGTCTTTCCGCAATTCCCGGATCTTTTTCAGGCTTTCCGTCTGCCCCACGGAAAGCTGGAACCGGAGCCTGAACAACTGATCGGAAAGGTCCTTGTCCTGATTGATCAGCTCTTCATCCGACATCTCTCGAATCTTCTCTGGCTTCATCGCAGTGGTCACTTTCCTGCCGCGTGATAACGCGAGACAAACTTGGTCTTTAGCCCCAGCTTATGGGCCGCCAGGGTCATGGCCTCAATGGCGGCCGCCTCAGGAATCCCTTCCATTTCGTAAAGAATCTTCCCGGGACGAACCACCGCCACCCATCCCTCGGGGGCACCTTTGCCCTTGCCCATGCGGGTTTCCGCGGGCTTCTTGGTGATGGGTTTGTCGGGAAACACCCGGATCCACACCTTGCCCCCGCGTTTGACAAACCGGGTGATGGCGACGCGCGCCGCCTCGATCTGCCGGTCCGTCACCCAGCCGGGCTCCAGCACTTTCAGGCCATACTGGCCAAAGCTCAACTCTGATCCTCGCCAGGCTTTGCCGCGCCTTCGCCCGCGCTGTTGCTTTCGATACTTCACTTTTTTTGGCATCAACATGATTCAGTTCCTACTCTGAGTTAACGGGAGCGATTTGGTGCCACCTGTTTCTTCCGCCTAGACACTCTCGGGGCCTGAAGCCACGGGAGGGGGAGGAGTCGGTTTCGGCGCTGCCTGGGGTTGGGGCTTTTTCGCTTCAAAAATCTCACCCTTGTAGACCCAAACCTTCACCCCGATCTGTCCATAAGTGGTCCGAGCTTCGGCAAACCCATAATCGATATCGGCCCGCAACGTATGCAATGGCAACTGGCCCTGCAAATACCACTCCGAACGGGCTATTTCGGCGCCGTTCAAACGCCCGGAGCAACGGACTTTGATCCCCTTGGCCCCAAACCGAAGCGCCGAATCCACGGCTTTTCGCATCGCGCGTCGGAAGGCGACCCGCTTTTCCAGCTGCATGGCAATGGCCTCCGAAACCAGCTGGGCATCCAGTTCCGGCTTGTTGACTTCCTGGATTCCAACATACACATCCCGCTTGGTCATTTTCGTCACTTCTTGCTTCAAGCGATCGATGTCGGCCCCCTTGCGTCCGATAATAATTCCGGGTCGTGAGGCGTGAATGGTCACCCGTAATTTGTTCGCGGCACGCTCGATCTCGATATTCGCGACGCCGGCGTGACCGAGCTTCTCCTTCAACATCTTCTTCAGCTTCAAATCCTCGTGAAGCAGGGTGCCAAAATCGCGTTTCGAATACCACCGCGAACGCCAGGGTTTGGTGTAGCCCAACCGAAATCCATAGGGATGTGTTTTCTGACCCACTTCGTTCCTCCGTGACTTTCAGGTCGCGTCTTTGAGTCCGACCGGGATTCAGCGGGACACGATGCCCTGACTTGAATCTAAGTTTTGTCAGCCTTTCCTTTGACGGCCAGTTCAATGGTAATGTGGGCCATGCGCCTTTGATAGCGATACGCGCGTCCCATGGGCGCCGGCCGGATGCGTTTCAGCCTCGGCCCCTCGTTCACATAAGTCCGGCTGACGTACAGCTCGTCGACATCAATGTTCTCTTCCTTCTGCTGCGCGTTCGCAATGGCGGAATGCAAGAGTTTTTCAACGTGTTTTGCACCCCGCTTTTTAGTGAACCGCAGCACGTCGATCGCCTTCCCCACTTGCTGGCCGCGAATCAAATCCACTACCAGCCGTACCTTCTGGGGGGAGATCCTCAAATATCGAGCAGTTGCCTTAGATTCCATATGAGTTTTCCGTATCCGATTTCGTTTCGATGATCAGCGGCTGCACGCCGGGCCCGGACCATCTCAATCTAGGTCTTCGGAGGAGCAGGCGCCGTCGTCGTCGCGGGTGCGGTACCCCCGCCGGCGGGAATCCCGGCCGGTCCTGCCGGAGCCACCGCGCGCTCAGCCAGGATCTTCGAGCTGTGTCCCTTGAAGATCCGCGTGGGCGAGAATTCTCCCAATCGATGCCCCACCATGTTCTCCGTTATGTAGACCGGGATGAACTTCTTCCCATTGTGAACGGCGATGGTGTGGCCCACCATTTCCGGAACTATCTGGGACCGTCTCGACCAGGTCTTGATGACCTTCTTATCGAGCCCCTGGTTCATGGATTCGACCTTCTTCATCAGATGATGATCCACGAACGGTCCCTTTTTCAGTGAACGACCCATGATCAACCTCGATTTTCTTCAGAAGTCTTAAAAGCTCCCTTTCCCGATGGTCCCCGGTCCGTCCCAGGAGCTTCAACGCTTCAGCTTTATTTCCGTCGTTTGACAATCCATCGATCGGTGCGCTTGCTGTTGCGTGTCTTATACCCCCGGGTGGGCTGCCCCCATGGCGTCACCGGATGTCGGCCGCCCGAAGTCTTCCCTTCACCCCCACCGTGCGGATGATCGACCGGGTTCATGACCACGCCTCGATTGGTGGGCCGACGGCCGAGCCAACGGCTGCGTCCCGCCTTCCCGATGGTGACATTCTCGTGGTCGAGATTCCCCACCTGACCGATGGTGGCACAGCAATTCACATCCACCATCCGGATCTCACCGGAGGACAACCGGACCTGTGCATACTTCTCGCCCCGCGCCACCACTTGGGCCGAGCCACCGGCACTCCGCACCATCTGGCCGCCCTTTCCGGGGCGCAATTCAATGTTGTGGATATTGGTGCCCACCGGAATGTTCTTAATGGGTAGGGCGTTGCCTACCAGAATATCGGCTTCCGGCCCGGAGACGACGGTTTGACCGACCCCGAGGCCGTTAGGATGGAGGATATAACGTTTTTCCCCATCGGCGTATTGCAACAGGGCAATTCGCGCCGACCGATTGGGATCGTATTCGATGCCGGCAACCTTGGCCGGGATTCCCGTCTTGTCGCGCTTGAAATCGACGATCCGGTATTGTCGCTTGTGCCCGCCGCCACGACGCCAAATGGTCAGGTGCCCATAGTTGTCCCGGCCGCTGATTCGCTTCTTGTGTTCCGTCAGGCTCTTCAACGGACGGTCTGTCGTCAATTCGCTGGTGTCAACTACCGTGTGAAATCGCCGTGTCGAGGTATAAGGCTTGAAAGTTTTTAGTCCCATAGCTGTCCCTAATCTTTCCCGATCCTTGGTCTGGATCCCGGGAACTTACCTTGAACCGAATCGAACCGCTCCTGCAATCCAAAATCCCCAATCCGCAATCCGAAATTTTAAACGTTCTCTCCATACTCCGGCATCTTCTCGCCCTCAACCAACTTGACGTAAGCCTTTTTCCAGTCCGGTTTATGTCCGGAAAAGCGGCCGCGGCGGCGCTCCTTGCCCTCGAAATTCGAGGTGCGCACCGACTCCACCTTCACTTTGAAAATCTGTTCGACAGCGGATTTGATCTCCACCTTGTTGGCATGAGGGTCCACTTCAAAGCAAAGCGTATGTTCCTTCTCTTTCTTATCGAGGCCCTTTTCAGTAATAATCGGTCGTCGGATGATCTGATAACGGTTCTTCATGCGGCCTTGACTCCTCCCGCCGTCAGGATCTTTTGAAGATCAGTGATGGCCTGTTTGGAGAAAAAAACGTGGTCGTACTTCATCACGTCGTAGGTGTGCACCTGGCCACTGGAACAGAATTTCACGTCCGGCATATTCCGCGAGGCTCGAATCAGGCTGGTGTTATCGGGAGAATCGACAATCAGGAGGTTCTTTTCCAGCTTGAAATTGTCCAGCAAGGAAGCCAGGTTCCCGGTCTTGTGTGAATCCAGTTTGAATTCGTCGATGACCGTCAACTTGTGTTCATTAAATTTCGCTCGCAGCGCCGACTTCAGGGCCCCCCGGATTTTCTGTTTGGGAAGAGTAAAGGAATAATCCCGGGGCTGGGGTCCGTGGGCGGTCCCGCCGTGCCGCCACAGGGGGTTTCGCGAGCTGCCCACGCGCGCCCGACCTGTCCCCTTCTGCCGCCACGGTTTCTTGCCGCCCCCGCTCACCGATCCCCGGTTCTTGGTGGCATGAGTCCCGGCCCGCCGGGAGGCAAGATAGTATTTCACCACTTCCCACAGCAATGCCTCGTTGACGTCTCCCAGGAAAAGCTCATCGGAGAGCGGCAAGTTGCCGACCACTTCGTTCTTTAAGTTTTTGACCTCAATTATTGGCATACCGACCTCAACGGTTCTCCCCGTTCGAACTACTGGCGTTGGCTTTTGCGCACGATGACCACGGCCCCCTGATGCCCGGGGACGGCCCCCTTCACCAGGAGGAGATGGTTCTCCACATCCACCTGGACGACCTGCAGATTCTTCACCGTGACACGGTCCACTCCCATGTGCCCCGCCGCTTTCATGCCTTTGAGGACGCGGGATGGAAATGCCGAGGCACCGATGGATCCGGGTGCCCGATGAAACATGGACCCGTGTGTCGCCGCCCCCCCCCGAAAATGGTGGCGCTTGACAACCCCCGCGAAGCCTCTTCCCTTGCTCGTTCCCACCACATCCACCTTGTCGGCGGGCTTAAACTGGTCCACCAACACCTTGTCCCCCACCTTCACTTCGTCACTTTGCCCCTCCAATCGGACCTCACGCAAGAGTCGGACCGGGGCGACATCGCCGTGTTTCTTGAAGTGGCCGGCCATCGGCTTAGTGACCTTCTTGGGATTGAGGAATTCCACCAGTCCGAGCTGAACCGCGTCATACCCTTCCTTTGCGGTTGTTTTCTTTTGCACGACCACGCACGGACCGGCTTTCAAAACCGTTACCGGGACGACGACCCCGTCCGATCGAAAGATCTGCGTCATCCCAACCTTTTTTGCAATGATGCTGTTTATCATCTCAAAACCCCATGGTGAGCCGCCCGCTCAGGAGCGCGCCCTGCCTGTTCTTGGGATCATCCACGCTTGACCGCTCAGCCGCATGAACGTTGAACCCAGAAATCACTTCAAATGTTCATGGCCGAAGGCCTTGATCTCGACATCGACCCCCGCGGGCAAATCGAGCCGCATCAGGGCATCCACAGTCGCCTGGGTTGGATCCAGGATATCCAGAAGGCGCTTGTGGGTCCGCGTCTCAAACTGTTCGCGTGACTTCTTGTCCACGTGCGGAGACCGCAAGACGCAGACCTTCTGGATGCGCGTCGGCAGCGGGATCGGTCCGGCGACGCGGGCCCCGGTTCTTTTCGCGGTTTCCACGATCTCAGTCGTCGAACGATCCAGCGATCGATGATCGTAAGCCTTCAGTCGAATTCGAATCTTTTCGTTTGCTAGCATCACATTCCTTTATTGAGCGTTTCCATGTGGGGCCGTCCGCCGCGGCGGACGGCCTTTCTCATCTCTCTAATTCCGCTCTCTTCTACTT
>JBAVHJ010000116.1:0-4372 GCA_049685715.1 Terriglobia bacterium
AAAAAGAAGCGGCTTCCGACCAGGCGGACGGGGATTTTGAAGATCCAGAAGAAGTGAAGTCCCTTGGGTCTATAGCTCAAAGAATCGGCCTTCTAAGTCCACCTCAACGCATCATGTGATGCCACGGAGAAATTAATCACGCCGTTGGGGGGGTACAGTCGATCAAAGAATGTCTCGGCTGAGGTTGGCTAGAAGAATCGTTTTCTCTCGACCGTGTTAGTGTCGCGTGAAACGGTAAGGATTGCGGTGACTTCTCCCGAATTGACTTTCAAAATCGTGAGGGGGTTCTGGAACCCATGAGGTTACTCAAATAAAGGTCTTATTGAGAACAGTCGTTGAGAAATGACGGTTGGCAGGGGTACTGGAAGTTTACTTACGAATTTCAATAACCTGGCCCATCCATGCAGCGAGAAGCCCCGGAGGAGAAACTCGGAGAAACGGGCTGGGCCTTGTGAAAGATCAAATCTTCTAGTTGTTTTTCCAGTTGTAGGTTAACGCCTGATAGACATCGACTCTCCCAAACCCAAGGTCGGTCGTGAGTTGTTTAGCGTGGGAGAGTGAATTCATGCTCGAATTGTAGTTTGTGTTCGAGTAATACTGTTGAAGCAAAGCGGGAACACCGGATACAAAAGGTGCGCTGAAGGAAGTCCCCCAAACAGCGGCGTAGTGGCCGCCGGGGTAGGTGGTGACGATCGCTTCACCGGGCGCTGCCAAGGCCACGAGGCCGGACCCAAAGTTGGAGAACTGGCTGCGCAAGTCGGTGGAGGTAGTAGAAGCAACGCCGATCACATTTCTCAAAGCGGCTGGGAAAGAAAGGGTGTCGGACCCCAAATTTCCAGCTGATGCCACGCAAATGACCCCGTGGTCCGCGGCGTAATTAATGGCGCGCACCAGCTCCGTGGATGGACTGGCCATACTGAAACTCATATTGATGACATCGGCGCCGTGGTCCACGGCGTAATAGATCGCACGGATAATGTCGTAACTGTTCGAGGTTCCATCGGCCCGGAAGGCCTTCAAGGGCATGATCTTTGCGGTGGGTGCAACTAGGTGGACGATCCCCGCGACCATGGTACCGTGCCCAAATGCGCCGGGAATGGCGCTCGTATCGAGAAAGGCCACTGTGGATTGATCCAGAAAGGCTACCGTGGACTGATTCAAAATGGCAGGATTGCTGCCATCCAGAAAAGCCACCGTGGACTGATCCAGGAAAGCCACCGTGGATTGGTTCAGATCCGTCCACTCCGAAGCAGATCCAACGATATTGTTTACGAAATCATAGCCGGTCGTAATCCATCTCTTCAACACGGGATGCCGCGGATCAATGCCCGTATCAATAATGGCAATCGTCCCTTTGCCCGTGGAGATTTGGCGGGCACTGTTCAGGTTGATAATGTTGACGGCGGGCTGGTTGGCGTAAACACTCCATACCGAATCACCTGCCAATGAGACATAGGTCCGATTGGAGGCGACAGTGGAGAGCCCACCCGTGGATGAGTTCATCGTAGCCGATTGGAGCGTTGCCGGACCCTCGGGGATGATGGCGGGAACGAGCTCCTCGAAATTCTGCACCGCCGCGTCGGCTCTTACCAGAGCATCCATAGTTCCGGGGGCGACGTCGGCTGGTTCCTGGACCAGGTAGAGGTCGTGAGATCCGTCAACCGAACCAAGCAATTGCAGATTGTATTTGTCTAAGACAGTCTGCAAAGACGAAACGCTCGTCCGAAGTATGCAAATGTCAGGACTCGCCGCAAGAGCCTGAAAGGGGAAAATGACCAAAACCATCGCGAGAATTATTGCGACCTTTGTGTATGACCTCACTGTTTGTCCCATGACACCTTCTCCGAGTTTAATATGACCACAACAATCTCTGCAATTATTGCTCCAAATACCACTTCACGTTTCACTTTTAAATTCACTTGTAACGCCACCGCAAAAATTAAAGCTATATCATTTATTAACAGTAGTTTAATTTGTCCATGTTAGCTATAACCCTATGGGGCGATTTGTTATCGAAAATACCTGCCAATTGTCCGTGTGATTCAATCTGGAACACTATCCAAAAAGTATGGCTAAATTTGTTATTGCACTATTTGAAATCTATGGCGGGACAGATGTGCAAATCTCTAAACAAACCAATATTTTGCAATATCAGGTCCAAAGGTTGGCCACTCGGAAAGTTGTATACATAGATTCAGCTTTTTTCCGGGGAATACTCCGGTATCTCACTCAATCAAAGCTGCTTCTTAAAAAGTCTCTCTAAAAAAACAAGAGGCGTCCTTAGTCGAACGCCTCTCTGGTTCCTTTAAGGTCGTGACTCAAAATTGAACACAACCCGGGGACTTGTGATTGAAATTAGAACGCTACTTCCCAAGAGACTTAAATCGGGAGATTAGAGCCTTATAAACATCAAGTCTCCCATATCCCAAATCGCTAGTGAGCTCTTTTGCGTGAGAGAGCGCATCAACGCCTCGAAAGAAGTCAGTCTTGGGATCAAATTGAAGCAACAAACTGGGAGACCCGGCCACGAAGGGAGTACTGAAGGAGGTTCCCCAGGCGGCCGCATAATGGCCACCGGGATAAGTTGTAATGATCCCTTCGCCGGGTGCTGCCAGGGTCACCAAACCAGAGCCGAAGTCGGAAAACGTACTGCGCACATCAAGATTGTTCGTCGATGCCACTCCAATCACGTTTCGTAGAGCAGCCGGATATTTTAGCTGATCCGTCCCGTCATTCCCGACTGACGCGACACAAATCACTCCATGATCAGTCGCATAGTTGACCGCCCTGACGAATTCCTGGGAGGAAGCCACCAAGCTGAAGCTCATATTAATGACATTAGCGCCATTGTCGACTGCGTAGTAAATCGCCCGAATGATATCAAATGTATTTGAGCTGCCATCCGCTTGAAAAGCCTTCAAAGGCATGATCTTGGCGGTGGGTGCGACCAGATGCACGATGCCTGCTACCATAGTCCCATGGCCAAATGCGGCAGGGGGCTTATTCGTATCCAAAAAAGCCACAGTGGATTGATCCAGGAAGGCCACGGTGGACTGGTTCAAGACCGCGGAATTGGTTTGATCAAGGAAAGCCACGGTGGATTGATCGAGAAACGCCACGGTGGATTGTGTAAGATCGCTCCACTCTGAGGCATTACCGGCGACGTTGTGTACAAAGTCAAAGCCCGGTACAAGCCATCGACTCAAGGCGGGGTGATGGGGGTCAACGCCCGTGTCGATCACCGCAACAACTCCGACGCCGCCCCCTAAGGCTTGGGCGCTTGCCAGGTTGATTGTGGTCGCCGCTGGCTGATTGACATAGCTTGCCCTGACGAGATCTCCCGAAAAGGAAACAGTGGAGGTGTTGCTTAGTGCATCGAGGAAGGCCACGGTCGATTGGCTTAAATTTGCACCTGCAAGCGCTTCAGGAACGAATACGTCCCCCACCTTCTCAAAACTCTGAACCGAAGAATCCGATTTGACCCTATCTTCCACCACTACGGGATCGCTTCCGACAGGTCCACTCACTAGAAAAACGTCATGTCCAGGGGTGTCCACCCCACGGAGAAACTGGAGGCCATTCCTGTCGCAAATGCTGTCTTTTACAGCAGCCGGAGCTCGTAAGATGAAAAGATTGCTTGCTGTTACAGCTTGAAATTGGAGGGAACCGCTCGCAGGATCGTTTTTAGCGAAGTGTCCGTGTGGGATGACAATTAAGCATAATGCCAGGCAAAGTGCAAAGCCTATGGATCGTTTCACCTTAGGTCCCATGGTCTATTCCATCCTATACAGTCCCCTTAAAGATAGGGATCTCTCTGCTCTCATTGCAACGTCGCTCAAAAACCATGGGTCTTTTAAGATCTACCCATAGTGTGAAAGAGCTTGTGCAGGATCCTTCTCGGAGGCTCTTCCCATAAGAACGTGCTTAAGGAGACTTCCATCAACCTCGTCACCCCGACAATCCCACAACAAAGGCCTACCCCTAGGAGTTCTTTAAGCGCCTGATGCATGCTACCCTCCACTGTTGCGTTGCGATATGCGGAACGCTATTCTTCAACAAGCACGCTAATTACTCGCCCTTCTTCGTCGCTCGCCTCGGCCTTGACGATCCTCTCTCGGTCGGATTCCCTTTTACAAGTTGGTTCAGGGAAATTTCCATAAGCCGAGTGCTTTCCATGTCATTGATGGGGACACAAAGCCGCAAGCGCTTTTTCGCCAGACATTCCAACTGGAATTCACCCAATTGATTGCTGACGGTCCGAGCCACAATATCCCTTCCAGACAAAAGGAAAATGGGCACATGCGAGTGTCGTTTGTCGGGTTCCTTAAAATTGGCAATCTGACCCACCAGGACCACCTGTGAGGACCCGGGC
>JBAVHJ010000117.1:0-1959 GCA_049685715.1 Terriglobia bacterium
CTTCCAACTCGGCAGCTCCCGCCGGTAAACCGGCGGGCTGTATTAGGACAAGTCCCCTCAAAGGGGACTCTCGCGTCCCAGCGTAGACTCCCAATTCTCAGATGTCGCGCCCTGACCCATTTTGTTCTACTCTTGAACCTCCGCTCACCATCAAATCGCCACACCCCTCAATGAATTGGAAGCGGATTGATCACACCGTCTTTTTTCACCCCGAGTTGAATTGGCCGGGGCGGACCTTTGCGGGGGACGGTTACCTCAACCCAAAGCTCTTCTCCCTTCAAGCGACGCGACGGATCGAGGGCGTGCTCGGGAATGTAAAACGCGATCGGATCCTCCAGAGTCACCAGGGGCGGATCCTCCGACTTGCGCTTCCAGGCGCGGACCCCCGTGTTCTGCGACGCCGGGACAGCCGCCAACTGGCCGTTCTCGACTGTAAGCCTTACCCGTTCCAACCTTGCATAGTAGGGGAGAAATTCCACTCGAACGGATTGGTCCTTCGGATTCGGATCGACCGGCACTTGCGAGCCATCCACTTCGAGTTTCAAGCTGACATAGCGCCCTCGAATCGGAAGGTCGGGATCTACCGGCACTGTCTTCGCCCACACCCGCGGCAAGGCAGCCCGGTCAATCAGTAGCTTTGCGCCCAGGCTCAGCACAATGCCCAGATGCAATGCCGCGAGAAGCAGTCCCTTCTGCCAGGATTTCATGGTTTCACCTCCGCAATCCGCGCGACGAGATGTCGACGGGTCCGTTCAAGGGCCAAGCCACCGGCCAGGAACAACACTCCAAGGCCGATCAGGCTGACTGACCGGCCGAATTTATCCATGACACTTGAGAAGTAGAAGAAAAGCACCGTCAATGCAAATCCGATGACACCCAGATTGATGCGGCTTTTCTGTGCTTCCCGCAAACCCCAGGCGACGAGCCCGACCGATCCCACGGCGCACCAAAAATAGATAAAGAGGTTCCATATTGGATCTAACATGAAGGCCAGGGGGAAGACCCAGGCCACAGCCAGAAGATTTGCCCAACTGCTTCGTCCCCGCAAAAAATAGGCCACGACCAGAGGAAGGAGGATTGCAGCCAGCCACCCTAGGACGAGAAGTTGCGCAGAGAGGGGTTGATGGCTGCCGTGGTAGTAAACGGATTTGAATCGATCCCGCAGGGCAAGGAGGAACGCGATCGAAGGAAACAGCGCCAGCCCACCGACCCAGACGAGCGCCCGCCGGTAGGTGCTGTCACTTTCCCGTGTCCGGGCCGAAAGGAAAGAAAAGGCCAAGAGGACGATGCCCAGAATCGCGACACGATCTGCTCTCAGTCCGACACCTTCGGTCTTCACTGTCCATTCGCCCACCAGCCATGCGGGAGTCAACACCGCGGCCATCGTCAGTTGAGGCCAGTCTCGCATCAGGATCCAGGCGAGCCACGCCCCCAGGGCCCACAGCATGATCCCGCTCGGCCAGTTTTCCTGAAGGTTGAAGATCTGAGCGGTCAGGAAGATGCCGCCGCCCAGGGCCGCCGTGCCGACGGCGTGCAAGGTAATTCCCAGGACCTCAAATCGATCCCTGACAAAAGCAGCTCCGACATGAAACAGAGCGACCATCGACAGGACCACGGCCAGCCGCGAGGCGGGCGAAAGTCTGTCCCAGTGCGCCGATACGAACAGGAGCACCCCGGCGCCCAGCATGAGGCCTCCGAACGCCAGCGCAAGAATGACCGGCCAGCGCATGCCGGTCTTGCGGCTCCGATCGGCTTCGAATACCCGAATCCTGTCCGCCGCAACGCCGTCAACGACTCCCGCATCAACCCACCGCCGAAGCGCTCTCTCCCACCGTGGTGTCATTGATCTGCCTCCCTCCAGGAAATCAACGAGCAGGATTCAACTAGCAATGGTTTATGGAGCTAGATCTCTTCAATTTTCATTTTCCGTTGGAAAAAGCGCTTTGTTCAGTGTGGACT